>JBHGBF010000276.1:0-7164 GCA_041946865.1 Acidobacteriota bacterium
AAACGTTCACACATCTGTTTATTTTCGCCAAAGTCCAGAGTGCCGCCTGAAGGCGGCACCACAAACAAGACTGAGACCTAAACCGCAACCACCTCGACCCCCAGCGCCTCCAGCTCGCGGACGTACTTCTCGTCCACCCGGGAATCGGTGATGATCCGTTGCGCCTGATCGACCGGGCAGATGACCGCGAGGCTGCGCCTGCCGAACTTGCTGGAATCCGCCACCACGATCGTCTCCTTGGAGATTCGGATCATCTGCTGGTTGACCCGGGATTCGAGCAGGTTGGGAGTCGTATAGCCAAACTGGGGGTCGATGCCGTCCACTCCCAGGAACATGATGTCGGCTGTCAGCCCGTTCAGGACGTCTTCGGCCAGGTGGCCGACCACCGAGAGCGAGTTCCGGCGCAAGACTCCTCCGGTCAGGATGATCTCTACGCCCGGACTATCCACCAGCTCGACCGCAATGTTGAGGGCATTGGTGATGACGGTCAGATTCTTGAGCGTTTTGATGGCCCGCGCCACCGCGGTTGTCGTCGAGCCGGAGTCGAGCACGATGCAATGACCCGCGCTGACAAAGGTAGCCGCCCGGGCGGCAATCGCGGTCTTTTCAGCCACATGCAGCTGCGCTTTCTCCCCGACCTGCCGGTCGAGCAAGGTGGACTCGGCCTTGACCGCTCCTCCATGAGCGCGCAAAACAAGGCCTTCCCTGGCCAAAGCATTCAGGTCGTTGCGAACCGTTACGGGCGAAATCGAAAGCTCACGAGCCAGCTGTGAAACCAGCACGCGCCCTTCACGGTTCAATTTCTGGAGAATGATGCGCCGCCGCTCTTCGTTCAGGTGCCGATCCGGCGACTCGGAACTCGATAACGTCATGAGGATACCCTCTTTCTTTAGCGCTCATTTAGTAGCAGATCGCCTGCTTGTCCTACAAGCCATCCGTCAAATCACAGGCGCTGACAGTTTTCATGTTAAAGGCGAAACCCTGAGAATGAAAGAAGAAATGACAAAATTGGTGACAAATCGACAAGAATCGAATATAAAAGAAGAGAGTAGCACGCAAACCGAAGCGACGAAAGGCGGCGAGGAGGATGTAATGCCCGCTCAAGAGCAAGAAATCGACGCGCGGCTGGCAGCTTATCTCGAAGACAGGACCAGAAATTCACGGGACTGGCAGGAGATCTGCGCACTGGCCGATGGAGCGTCCAAGCCGGGAGTGCCGGCGTCTACGCCGCGGGAGATTCTGCAACAG
This sequence comes from Acidobacteriota bacterium, assembly GCA_041946865.1. GTDB lineage: Bacteria > Acidobacteriota > UBA6911 > RPQK01 > RPQK01 > RPQK01. The sequence continues at coordinate 1,249 of JBHGBF010000276.1, forward strand.
CCTTGGGTGTGGCGCGAGTCCGGCACCCTGGTGGCCAACCGTCTGGAGGATCTGGCCAAACTGCTGGCGGATGTCAGTCACATCTACCTGACGGGGGCCGGGTCTTCTTTCTACGTGGGCAAATGCCTCGAAAGCGTACTGCAGGAGCGGCTGGGCCGGCCCATCTCGGCCATTCCCAGCACCGATCTGATTCTCGCGCCCGAGCGGCGCCTGAATGCCTCGGCTCGCGGACTTGTCATCTCCTTTTCCCGGTCGGGACGCAGCCCGGAGAGCTTCGGGGTGACGCGGGCGGTCAGCGAGAGCTTCCCGGGCTACCGGCAGCTCCTGATTACCTGCGATCTGGAAAGCCAGCTTTCCCAGCATTTTTCCGCCATCGCCAACACCTCGGTGCTCGGCGTCCATCCGGCATCCTGTGACAAGGGGCTGGCCATGACCAGCTCGTTCACCAGCATGGTCATAGCCGGTCAGGCTCTGGCTTTCATCGGCCAGCCGGACGCTTACGTCGAGCATGTGAACGGGCTGGCGACGCTGGGGTCTCAGCTTCTCGACCGCTCGGCTGAAGCTTTGAACCGGATCAAAGTCAACCAGATCCGAAGGGTGTGCGTGCTGGGAAACGGCGTGCTTTACGGCGCCGCGCTCGAGGGCGCTCTCAAGATGCTCGAGTTGACAGACGGGCGGATTCCTACCCTGGCCGAGACCTTCCTGGGCGTCCGTCACGGTCCCCTCAGTTTCGTCGATTCACAGACCCTGGTGATTTACTTCATTTCGTCACACCCGACGACCCGCAAGTACGAGAAAGACCTGATGCAGGAGATTCGGGGCAAGCAACTGGGGTGCAAACGACTCGCCATTGGGTCCCAACTTGCCGAGCTTGAGGGGCTTTTTGAGGGAATCGACCTGGCCGGCGCTTCCGGGCATCCGGTTTCGGACGATCTCAGGCCTCCGCTCGACGTCATCCTGCCGCAAATGCTGGCCCTGCGGCTGAGCCTGGCTCTCGGGCTCAACGCCGACAACCCGAGCAACCGCGGTGCCATCAGCCGCGTCGTGCAAGGTGTGACGATTCACGAGTCGTAAAATCCACGAACCAACACGAACTAACACGAACCAAAGCCCTTGGTTCGGCTTTGGTTCGTGTTAGTTCGTGTTGGTTCGCGGATTTTACGACTCGACTACTCTCTCAACTCCGCCAGGGCTTCCTTCACCTTCGGAATCACCTCACCGTGTTTGTCGGGCGACGCCTTCCTGAGAAACTGCTCGTAACACTCCGCGGCTTTTGTGGGATTCCCGGTCTTTTCGGCAAGCAGCCCGAGATTCAGGTAAGGCTCCGCGAGACTTGAGTCCTCCTGAATGGCCATCTCGAAGCTGGCCCTGGCCTGTTCTCCCCGACCGCGCGACAGTTCCAGCAAGCCGAGCAGATTATGCCCCTCGGCCGATTTGGGATTTTGGGCCAGGATGCCATGGATGGACCGCTCGGCATCGGCCTGTTTCCCCAGCTGCAGGTAAGCGGTCGCCAGATTGGTCAGGTTCTGCAAGTTGGCCGGGTTCATTTCGGCCGCCCGATTCATGGCTGCAACAGCTTCGTCCAGCCGGCCCAGGCGGACATAGAGCTCTCCCAGCTCCGCATGGGTCTCACTGTTGTCCGCGCCTTTCTCGATCGAGACTCGACGTACCTCAATAGCCTTCGCATACTGCCCCAGCCGCTCGTAGCACAGGCCGAGACGGGTGTAGACCATCGGGTTCTGCGGGTCACTCTCGAGAAGCGGCCGAAGCAAGGGAATGGCGGCGGCGTAACGGTCCGCGTTGATCAACTCCGCGGTCTTTTCCATGATCTCGAGGACAGCCACCCGGTCTTTGGGATCCGGACCTGACATGTCGAGGCGTATCTCCTTCTTCCGGCTGGCGTTGACGTAGCCGAGCGACTCCAGTTCCTTGCGCGTCTGATCGTCAAGCGGGGAGCTCCGCAGAGGCCGTATCTGACTCGGGTCTCCGGCGACCTCCCAGACTCTCTTTCTGAGACGCTCCGTCTCCGCCGCATGTTGAGCGATCACGTTTCGGCTTTCCTGAGGATCCGCCGTCAACTGATACAACTCGGGCTTCGGCGCCACGACCAGCTTCCAGTCCCCTGTCCGGACTCCGCGCAGCTCGGACCAGGCCATGGCCGTCCGCGGATAGAGAGTCTCCATGTACGAGTACGTCGTGCGGACGGAATGGCTGGACGTGAGGAGAGGAAGGAGGCTTTCTCCTGGTATCCGGCCCGGGTCCGGCGCGGCGAGAAAATCGAGGACCGTCGGCAGGATGTCGATCGACCGGACCTGCTGTTCCACTCTGGCGCCGGCCGGCAGTCCGGGGCCTGCCATGATCAGCGGAACATGGATAGTTGAGTCGTACAGGAAGACGCCGTGTGTGTACTCGCCGTGTTCGCCCAGGCTCTCGCCGTGGTCACCGATCAGAACCACCAGCGTCCGGTCTTCAATGTATTTCGCTCGCAGCCACTCCAAGACCCGGCCGATCTGGGTGTCAGTATAGGCGATTTCACCAGCGTACGGATTCGCCCGAAAGCGCGCGCGGAATGGCTCAGGCGGGTCGTAGGGGACATGCGGGTCATAGTAATGAAGCCAAAGGAAGAAAGGGTTCCCGCCGCGTCCTGCGCCCCGCTTGTGCATTAGTTCGAGCCAGTCCAAGGCCCGGTCGCTGACTTCCTGGGCAGGGATTTCAGCCAGGACACCGGGAAGCTTCTCAACCCGCCTGGTCTGGCGCATGTTATCGTCGTAGATCACAAAACCCTGGTTAAGGCCATACCGGTGGTTCAGAATGGCGGCGCCGACGAAGGCCGCGGTTTCGAAACCGTGCTTCCCCAGGATTCCTGCCAGCGTCGGGACTTTCGGGTCGAGTTGAAATCCCCCATTGTCACGAATCCCGTGCGTCTGAGGATAAGTGCCGGTCAGGATGCAGGCGTGAGACGGCAGGGTTAACGGGACCTGGACAACAGCCTGGGTAAAGCGTGTGCCCCGGGCCGCAAGGCCATCGATGTTGGGAGTCGGGACCGCTTTCGGGTTGTAGCAGGAAAGGTAGTCAGGACGAGTCGTGTCCATGGTGATGAGGAGGACGTTCGCCTTGCGGACGGAAGGTTCCTCGGGAGTCTCGGTGTTCCGGCTCGAGCACGCAGGCAGGAGCGGAAGTGCCAGCGCCATCAGTGCGAGAAAACGGCGTTGATCCATCCATCGCATATTACGCGGCCCCGTTTGGCAAGTGCAAATGAACGAGCATCAGCCGGCCGGTTCGCTAATCTCGAGTATTCGATCCACCTCCACACCGTCGAGCTTCTGCCGTTTTCCCCCGGGCCAGACGATCTCCAGCGATTTCACCCGGTTGCTTTGGCCCAGCCCGAAGTGAACCCGCGGATCACTCGAGGAAGCAAAGCCTACCGAGGTGGTGGCCTGATTCCAAAGCTTGCGGCCGTCCTCCGTCTCGACGCACGCCAGAGCCCCCAAGCCCTGGCGGTTGGCTTCGCGCCCCTGCAGTCGGAGGACGAGCCAATGGCCGCCTTCGGTCCTGTTGCGATAAATCTCAGGGCGACTGCCCAGGGCGGTCACCACCAGGTCCAGACGGCCGTCGTTGTCGAGATCGACCACCGCAGAGCCGCGGTGTGCCGCTTTCCGCTGAAAACCGGGGATTTGCGCCGAGACATCCGTGAACGTCCCGTCCGACTGGTTCAAAAAGATCTGGTTCGCTTGCAAGTAGCTTCGATCCTGGAACAGCTCGATGTTGTCCAACGCGTGCGAGTTGGCAGAGAAAAGGTCTTTCCAGCCGTCATTGTTGAAGTCCGCGATGGCATTGCTCCAGCCGCCGAAAGGCAAGGTCGGGATGGTCAGGCCGGCGGCGTCGCGGACATCTTCAAAAAACCGACCGTTGTTGCGAAACAGAAGAAAACCTTCGTTGGCAAGCGCCGTGACAAAGAGATCGGCCCGGCCGTCATTGTCAAAATCACGAAAGTCGGCGCCCATCGAGGACATCGGTGTGCCGAACTGGTTTAATGCGACTCCCCGCTCGTAAGCTTCTTCCGAAAAGCAGCTGTTGCCCCGGTTGTGAAACAGAAAGTTCGGCTCGGTGTCGTTAGCGACGAAGATATCCATCAGCCCATCGCTGTCAAAGTCCGCAATCGCCGCTCCCATCCCCTTGCCGAGGTGAGCGTCGATTCCCGATGAGACGGAGATATCGGTAAATGTGCCGTCACGGTTGTTACGGAAAAGCTGGTTCGGGAGCGCGCCGTATTTGCCCGGATAACAGTAAGCCCGGTGGCCGGGTCGGCGATCTCCGCAGAAGGGCTCGTTCTCGGGATCCCAGATGCAGTAGTTGACAACAAACAGGTCGAGCCAGCCGTCATTGTCCACGTCCAGCCAGGTCGCATGGATGCCCCACATCCGGCCGAACCGCGGGTGCAGGCCCAGGAGCCCGGCCTTTTCCGTCACGTCGGCAAAGGTCCCGTCCCCGAAATTCCGGTACAAAATGTTCCGATCAACGCCGACCACAAACAAATCCGTAAAGCCATCATTGTCGTAGTCTGCGGCCGCGGCGCCCATCATGTAGCCGATTCCGGCGACACCGGCCCGATCAGTGACATCGGCGAAAACGAAGTTCCCCCGATTCCGGTAAAGGCGGTTCCAGTCCTGGTCGCTGGTTTTCCTGAGTGACGGGCTTTCCGCACCGTTGGTGAAGTAAAGATCCACCAGGCCATCGTTATCGTAATCGAGCACCGCCAGCCCGCCCGGCATGGTCTCGATCTGGTGCCTGGTCGGCGTCGCGTGGTTCTCCAGGCGGAAGGCGATTCCGCTGGCTGCCGCGAGGTCGACCAGACGTGGGACCAGGCCGACAGGGCGGCGAATACGAGTCGTCGCGGCCGAGGATCGGAGCCGGCTTTCCAGGGCGAGCTTCGCCTTCGCAACGTCGGGATTCGAGGGATTGATCCGCTCCGCATTTCGCACCTGCTCCCCGGCTTCTTTCACACGGTTCATCCTCAGGAGGAAGATGGCATACGAGGCGTGCGGATCAGCCAGGGGGCGCGCGAGGCGTTCATTCCGGTCGATTGCCTTTTTGAAGGTCCGCTCGGCCTCCTCCATCTTTCCGAGCGCGAAATAGACAAAAGCAAGGGAATTGAGAGCGGGAACGTTCCCGGGGTTGAGGGCAACTGCGGTTTCCAAAGGTTTGACGGCTTCGGGAAAACGATTGCGATTCTGGTAAAGCAGGCCGAGAAGCGACCATCCCTCGGCGTCCGATGGATAGTGTCCGGTCAGTTCAAGCAGGAGCGACTCTGCTTCCACGCTCTTTCCGGAGAGACCCAGAACCTTGGCGAGCAGCTTGAGTGTGTCGGGCTTTCGATTCTTGTTCAAAGCGATCTGCAGACAATGGATCGCCTGGTCATATTCGTCCGCCTTGGCGTGCAGGTAACCCATCCAGTAATTGGCCTCGGCATCCTTTGGATTTCGCGCCAGGATCTCGTCGAGTAGACGGCGGGCTTCGGCCGCGCTCCCGCGACTGATTTCGCGCTTGACCGACTCAATGCCGGGTTGTGTTTGGAGGAAAGCAGGAGAGAAGGAGGAAAAGATCAAGAGCAGGACGCTAAGAAGGCACGCCGTTCCCGACATACCCTCGATAGTACAACAACTGAGCTATAGCCGCGCTCGCAGCCAGGGTGTTAAGGCCAACGGCCTGACTTCGCTCTGGGCTGAATACGTGCCGGCCTTTCAGGCCTTAAGACCTTTCCCTGGCTCGCTGAACTCCGCTGACTTCCATAAGCCTGATGACCGGCGCCGCTTCAAAAAAAACCGGGGGCCCGAAGGCCTCCGGGTCTGGACTTAGACGAAAGTATACAGATGAATCAACAGGAACCGCTGCCGTGTGGCTGTATCACGCTGAAAG
>JBHGBF010000277.1:0-7099 GCA_041946865.1 Acidobacteriota bacterium
CATGATGAACTCCAAAAGCGCCTGCCGCTTCGCTCGCAGAAAACTGAGCGGTTACAAACCAGATCAGAAAAGACTTGAAACTTGTCGACTGTTAACAGTAAACTGGCGACCGGAATTGCATTGAATGAGCGCAGAGGAAGAAACGGGAAGGCATCCCAGGCCTCACCTTTAGTGGAGGGAACATGCGAATCGCACGTCATTCCAAACGGTCCTCGCGGGTCGTTGTCACCCTGGCCCTATGGCTCCTTGCGGGAGTCGTGCTTCTTGGTCAGTCGACCAACCAGGGTTCGATAGTCGGAACGGTTTCCGATGCCACAGGAGGAGTCCTGCCTGCCGCGCAGGTGACCGTCAAGAACATCGCCACAGGGGCGACGCGTGAGACGATCACGAACGACAGGGGGGACTACCGGGTCGACTTTCTCATCCCTGGCACCTACAACCTAACCGTGCAGATGCCCGGTTTCAAAACCACCGAGTTGACTGACCTGACGCTCCAGGTTGGGCAGGTGATGCGCGCCGACGCCCGACTGGAGATCGGCGAGATGAACCAGTCGATCGAGGTCACTGGTGCGGCGCCCACCGTGAACACGGAAACCACGGCTATCGGCGAAGTCATCGATACGACCAAGATCCAGAACCTGCCGCTGAACGGTCGTGAATTCATCGGTCTGGCCGCGCTGGTTCCGGGAGCCGAGGAGGGCAGCCCGAAGCGCGGAGTGGTCTCCAGCAAGGGGTATGCTATCGGCGTCAACGGCGCCCGGTCGATGTACAACTCCTACAATTTGGACGGCGCCGACAGCACCGACGCGAACTACAACCAGTTGATCTCGTCTCCGGCCTTGGACGCCATCAAGGAATTCAGGGTTGAGACGAACATGTACTCCGCGCAGTATGGCCGATCCGGCGGCGCAGTCATCAGCGTGGTGACCAACTCCGGATCGAACGAGTTCCACGGGAGCCTGTACGAGTATCACCGCAACAAGGCCCTGGATGCCCGCCCCTACTTCTACGCGGGGGCCAAGGAGAACCAGCCCGGTTACCTGTTCAACCAGTTTGGCGGGTCTGTCGGCGGACCTATCTTCAAGGACAAGACCTTTTTCTTCTTCAGCGCCGAGTTGTTCCGGCAGAAGAAGCCCGGACAGAACATGGTCACGTTCGCTCCGACCGAGAAGGAAAAGGTCGGGGATCTGACCGAAACTTACAATATCTTCACCCCAACCGAGAAGGTCAAGCTGCGCAATCCTTACACGGGGGAGCTGATTCCGAGCAACATTGTGCCCCCGAACCTGATCGACCCGGTCGGTCAGAAGCTCATGGACATCTGGGCGGAGAACAAGCCCAACTTCGACGATCCGTTCCTGAATCTGCACTTCATGCGCGCCGGGACCTTCAATCAGGACAAGTGGCTCGCCAGGATCGACCATAACTTCACCCCGAAAGACATGCTCTTCGGGACCTTCAATTTCGGTGATTACGACAACACCAGTCCATATCACACCAAATACGGCGACACGGTTGGGCTCGACCATGACCGGACCCTGGGCCTGACCTACACCAAGGTGCTGTCGACCAATCTGGTAAACGACCTCAAGTTCAGCCACACCTGGTACTACACGGGCAGCAACTTTGCGCTGACCGACAAGAATTATGCCAAGGAGTGGGGAATCTGGTCGGGTGAAAGAACCAGCCAGGGCGGCTCCCCTCGTCTGCTCATGTACACGGTGGGCTATCAGCGGTTTGACATCGGAACGGCGGGCGTGAATGTCCGGGACAATAAGAACGCTTATCTGAAGGACACGGCGGCTTGGGTGAGGGGCAACCACCGGCTGATGGTCGGCGGCGACTGGAAGCGCCAGGCCTATGACTGGCTTTATGAAGGAGTTCCGCCGGTCGGCGCTCTCTACTTCGGCCTGTACGAAGGCTACGCGCCTCAGGCGAACAACTTCAACATGACCGGGTCCGCCTTTTCGTCGTTGCTGATGGCGGTCAGCGGGCGGCAGGATTACGGTCTGGGCGGCGGCGAGTTCCTGAACCTGCGCCGCAACATGTTCGCGGTTTTCGTTCAGGACGACTGGAAGGTGCGCCCGACTCTGACCTTGAATCTGGGCCTCCGGTACGACTACGAGCAGCCTTTTGCGGAAGCTACCAACCGCTTTGTGACGTTCAATCTGGAGAAGTCGATGTTCCAGTACGCGGAGGGCGCTCCCAATCTCGACAAGGTCACTTTCCCCTACCTGACCGGCGGGCCCAACCGACCGTATGACCCGAGCACGCGGAATTTTGCTCCCCGTGTCGGATTGGCCTGGCGGCCCTTCAACGACAACCGCACGGTTATCCGGGGCGGATACGGGATGTTCTTCACCAGTGAAAACGCCTTCACGACCGTCTACGGCGCCTGGGTGCCGCCGTTTTCCGGCAACGTCAGCTACTATCCGCGCGCCACTTTCCAACCCGACAAGGTTGACCACGTTTTCCCGCTCAGCCAGAAACCGGACAACTTCACGGAAATCGTGAAGAGCCCGCCGACGGCCTACGTCAACGCGCGCGAATATCCCACCGGCTACATGCAGCAATGGAACCTCGCGATCGGCCGCGAGCTGGTCTCTAAACTGGCCATTGAAATCGGCTATGTGGGTACGAAGGGAACCAACCTGAACTCGGCCAGTTCCCTGTCCACTTACGACTACAACGCGTACCTGAGAACCAAGGATATTTACGGAACCCTGATCAGTCCGCCCATGCGCACCAAGGGCAACAATTCCAAGTACCACTCGATGCAGTTGAAACTGAAGAAGGACTTTTCCCAAGGACTCAACCTCCTGGGCGCCTTCACGTGGGGGCACTCCCTGGCGGAATCGTCCAACGACGACGTCAACGAGAACGCCCTGACCGACTCAAGTCTGGCCGGAGAGCGGATCGTCCAGAGGCGGTACTCGAACGCGGACTTTGACGTTCGCAAACGTTTCGTGTTGAGCGGCGGCTACGAGATCCCGTTTGGGCACGGCAAACCGATCGGCGCTCAGTGGAACCCGGTGGTGGACGCCATCCTGGGCGGCTGGCAGGGCCACTGGATCATGACTTTCTCTGATGGCTACCCCTGGACGGTCTACACGTCCGCCGTGAGGTTTCCGGATCGCATCCGGGACGGCAATCTGCCCGAGGATCAGAGGACGGTAACCAAGTGGTACGATTACGAAGCCTTCCCGACCCATAGCGGGACGACCATCCCCGATCCGAACGACCCAACCAAGACGATCACCGTGAATCTCCAGGGGAACGCCGCGGCGAACATCATTTTCGGCCCGGGGCAGAAGAACCTGGATCTCGGGATCCAGAAGAACTTCAACGTGACCGAGCAGGCGCGAGCCCAGCTGCGGTTCGAGTTCTTCAACATCACCAATCACCCGAGCTTCATCGGCCCGAGCGGAACTTACTTCTTCAACTCCTCTTCCGGTGCGAGGATTACCCGCGCACGGGAAAACCGCGACATTCAGGTCGCGCTCAAGATCCTCTTCTAGACTCCGCTCGGAAATGAGGGAGAACGGGCTGGCCTGCTCTCCCTCATTCTCTTTTGGGCTAGAATAGGCTGCATTATGGGCCCGATGTTTCGCTTGACTCCTGCCTTGGTGCTGTTGTTTCTCGGGATCTCTGTGCACGTTGGCCATGTCCTGGCCGCCGCTTTGAGTGCCGGCCAGTCCGGTGGGGACAAACTGCGCCAGGAGGAAAGCGTCGACTACTACAGGCGCTGGCTTGAGCGCGACGTGGTCTACATCATCTCGGAGGAGGAAAAAGCGGTCTTCGACAAACTGACGACCTCCGACGAGAAAGACGCCTTTATCGAGCAGTTCTGGGCCCGTCGGGACACAAATCCCGACACCGCCGAAAACGAGTTCAAGCTCGAACACTACCGGCGCATAGCCTATGCCAACGAGATGTTCGGGAGCGGCATCGAAGGTTGGGTAAGTGACCGCGGCCGGGCCTACATCATGTTTGGCGCTCCCAAGACGATCGATCGCAACCCGACCGGCGAGAAGTACCTGCGCACAGCAGCCGAAGGGGGCGGGGAAACGATGACCTACCCCTATGAGACCTGGTATTATCCCTATATCGAGGGGATTGGGTCGGGAATCAGCCTCGAATTCGTCGACCCGTCCTTCACCGGGGAGTATCATCTGGCGCTTCATCCCTATGAAAAGGACGCCCTCTTGAATGTTCCGGGCCAGGGTCTGACCTTCGACGAGGCCATGGGGACGGTCTCCAAGCGCGCGCGGATCGACGCGTTGTTCATGGGGCGCCCCTCCTATGATGCTGGCCACACCGGCGCCGACCGCGCGTTTCAGGGGCTGGAGAACCTCCAGCGCTACTTTCAGCTGCGCAGTCCGAAGGAGGTCAAGTACCCCGACCTGCGGGCCGTCGTCAGGACGGAGATCAGCTACGAGACTGCGAAGCTGCGTCCCAGCTTTACCTACGGCTATCTTTACCTCGATGCCGACCACTGCCTGGTTCCTGCCACTTTCGGCTTGAGGCTGGCCGAGCTGACACCCCGCCCGAACCCGGCCAGCCAGGAAATCGTCAAGGTGAACCTGTACGGGAAGGTGACGGACCTGGCCCACCGGGTCCAGTATGAGTTCGAGGAATCGGTCACCCAGGCAGCCGCCGGGGACCGCGATCAACTGTTTCTGTACGAAAAGAGACTCCCCCTGAAGCCCGGCCGCTACAAGCTGACCGGGGTTCTGAAGGATGAGTTTTCGGGCAACATCGGGGTGGTGGAGCGAGGTCTGGAGATTCCGCCGATGCCCGGCGAAGGCCTGGCGGCCAGCTCACTAAGAGTTTTTATCGGCGCCCGCAAGACGGGCGCCGATGGGGACCTGACCGAGCCGTTCACGATTCCCGGGGGCATGAAGCTTTACCCCAGCCTTGACCGGACCTTCCAAAAAGGGAAGGGCCCGCTCGGGCTCTTCATGGAGATTTACAACTGCGCGTTCGCCGCCGACACGGGCGTGCCTTCCGTCGGGGCGAACCTGAGCCTGAAGGATGGCGCCGGCAAACGGGTAATGTTCGTCCAGTTGCCGCGATCATCACTTCGACTCGTCGGCAATCGCGTCATGGTCCTGCACCAGGTCGACACGGGCCTGCTGGCACCCGGCAAGTACACCGCCGAGCTGTCTGCCTTTGACGCAATCCAGGACAGGGAAATCAAGCAGTCAGTCAGCTTTGAAGTCAGCGCGGGCTGAGCAGGCCGTCTCGGCGGCCAGCAGACGGCTGACCGCCTCGTCACAGCAGTTCACACCAACTCCGGGCTGGGGCTGGAATCCCGCAATTTCCGGATGGCGGCGCCCAATTCCTCGAGTGCGCCTTTGAGACCTGCGATATCCACTTCCGGCCTCTTCAGGTAGTTGAGGACGATCGCTTCGGCGTCTATCCAGCCGGTACAGGCGTCCGCCACCTGGCCGGCAATGGCTTTAGGGACGGTCACGACTCCGTTCAGGTCGGCGTGAATCAAATCGCCGGGCCGGATGGTCAGCCCGCCGACATTGACCGGGCAATGGACGGCTTCGATCCGGCCAAAGCCGTGAGACACGGAGATACCCGAGGCGAACACGGCAAAATCCATGTGCCGCACCGCTTCCAAGTCGCGGGCCGCCCCGCTGGTTATCAGTCCCACACAGCCGAACCGTTTGTAGATTGCGGCCATAACTTCGCCGAACGTGGCGGCCGCCGGTGGTTCGTCGAGGTCCTGAAAGACCACGATGCGGGGAGAGGGAAGCGTCCGCAGAGCCTCCACATGCTCAACCAGGCTCGAAATGGCCTCTCCCTGGGCCAGCGGCCGGGAGGAGCGGTAAGTGGCAGTGGAGGCATAGCCGACGATCGGAGGTAGTTCCGGAAACAGGGACCGTATGGCAGGCGTCATGAACCCGCAATTGCGCTGGCGAACCTCGAAAAGCTCGATGACGTTACTGATTGTCGGCGAGTCGAAACCGGCCAGCCGGGCTATGGTGTCGGGCGAAACAAAGTCTATCTGCATGGCCATTACGTTAACAGACCGGTTGCCTTGCGGCCAGTCAAAAGCGGCCTTCGGGCCTTCGGGCCTCCATTGACAGGGGCGTCGGCGCTCCATAAAATCGTTTATCGATTATGGAATTCGAACCCGTTCGGGATGCTTCGCTCAGTGCGCAGTCTTTCGAGGTTCTGAAGAGCGCCATCTTCTCGGGGAAGCTCAAGCCGGGCGAGGCGCTGCGCGAGATGTCCCTGGCTCGCGCCCTGAAAGTCAGCCAGGCGACCGTGCGGGAGGCGCTTTTCCAGCTCGAGCAGATGGGTCTGGTTGTCCGGGTGCCGAACAAGGGGACGAGAGTCAAGACGCTGTCCCGTGAAGAATTCATCCACCGTTTCGCGATCCGTATCCGGCTCGAAGAGATGGCCATGATCGAGGCGGCCGCGCGGCTGAACGAGGAGGATTTCGAGGCGCTTGAACGGCTCGCCGAGAAGGCCGAGAGGGAGGTGGCCCGCAACGACTACATCAAGAGCGGCCAGGCCGACCTTCGGTTCCACCAATATATCTGGGAGAAATCGGGAAACCCCATCCTGTTTCGGACCCTTGATCAACTCACTGCTCCACTTTTTGTTTTCTCGCTAAGGGCTTACCAAAAGGCGCGGAGGTCGCTGGCGCGAGCCGCACGCCCGCACCAGACGATTGTCGACGCGCTGCGCACGAAAGACCCCGAGGTGATCCGGGAAGCGGTCCGGGCCCACACCTCCGACCACTACCAGCGGTCCCTGGACCTCGAGACCTTCCCGCCGCAGGACGAAGCCGAGGGCTCGGCCCGTCTCCGGGTCCCCAAACAGACGCAGCCCCGGCGCAGCCGGCTCTCCGCGAAGGACCTTCGCGGCTGAGACACCAACCACGCGGAACTTTCCGCTGGCGCAGGCACGATCCATTGGTGTTCGCCCTTCCTCACAGCCCGGGACTCTGGCGAAAGTATACAGATGAATCAACAGGAACCGCTGTTGTGTGGCTGTATCACGCTGAAAACGTGAAGCAGGACAGCCGGATGAACCTGGAAATGGTTCTCCGCCAAGAGAGCATGACAGCTCTCCGGGG
>JBHGBF010000278.1:0-13543 GCA_041946865.1 Acidobacteriota bacterium
AACACCACGACGTAGCCAGACCAGAGCGCGAACTCTCGCTTTAAGCCCGAAGGCCCCCTTTTTCACACTTCGCGCTTGATTCTTTTTCCGTTTATGTTAACGTTATCATCGACATCGGAGGAAACAAGATGCCGAACTATTCGTTGCCCCGACTGACCGTCCCGGAGAAGCCTGCATCCGACGAAATCATCCTGGTCGCCAGCGGAGACCTCAGGCAGTCCGCCAACCAGGTATGCTGGCCCGCCCAGGCGGACATGGAAAAGCGCGTGTGCGCCGCCTTCGCCAAAGAGGGCTTCAAGATCCGCCGGGGACACCCTTACAACGAGGCGCTTCAGCACGGCTTCATCTGGAGCCAGCGAATGGGAATGGACGTCTTTCAGAACATCCATCCCGAAGTTCGGCTGATCGTCGCCGAAGCCGTCTGGCAGTACAGCTATCATGTGCTCCCCGGCCTGAGAAGCCACCGCGGGCCGATCCTCACCGTGGCAAACTGGTCCGGACAGTGGCCCGGCCTGGTGGGCATGTTGAACCTGAATGCGTGCCTCACCAAGGCGGGCGTACCGTACAGCACCATCTGGAGCGAGGACTTTGCCGACGAGTTCTTCCTGGCGGGCATCCGCCAGTGGCTGCGCGAGGGAAAGATCGATCACGATTCGAGTCACGTCAGGAATCTGGTTCCGCAAAGCCTGCCTCCCGCCGAATATCAGCTCGGCTCGGCCCTCGGCCGGCAGATCAAACAGCAGAAAGCCATCCTGGGCGTTTTCGATGAGGGCTGCATGGGAATGTACAACGCCATCATCGACGACGAACTGCTCAATCCGATGGGCATTTACAAGGAGCGCCTGAGCCAATCCGCCTTGGTCGCGGCGATGCGCGAGGTGACCGACCAGGAAGCTCAGGACGTCCGCGACTGGCTGGATCGCAAAGGAATGAAGCTCGTCACCGGACCGGATCCCGAGAAGGACCTGACGGACTCCCAGATCCTCGAACAATGCAAGATGTACATAGCCGCAGTCCGCATGGCCGACACCTTCGGCTGTGATGCTATCGGAATTCAGTACCAGCAGGGCCTCAAGGACATGGTCCCGGCCTCGGACCTCGTCGAGGGCCTGCTCAACAACGTGGAGCGGCCGCCGGTCAGAACCACGGACGGGCGTGAGCTGTATCCCGGACAGGCGCTGCCTCACTTCAATGAAGTGGACGAGTGTGCCGGTGTCGACGCCCTGGTCACCAATCGAGTCTGGACGGCCATGGGCCTGGACCCGGCCACTACCCTGCACGACATCCGCTGGGGTGAGCGCTGCCCCGGTTCGGGAATCGACGACTTCGTCTGGGTCTTCGAGATCTCCGGCGCCGTTCCGCCCTCACATTTGACCGGCGGGTACGCCGGCGCCACGAGCGAACGACAGCCCCCCATGTACTTCCGGCTCGGCGGAGGGACCATCAAAGGCATCAGCAAGCCGGGAGAGATCGTGTGGAGCCGCGTTTTTGTCCAGGACGGGAAACTGCACGCGGATATGGGACGCGGCAAGGCCATCGAGCTTCCCCGGGAAGAGACCGAGCGGCGATGGCAATCGACGACGCCGCAGTGGCCCATCATGAACGCCATCCTGTCAGGGGTTTCCAGGGATCAACTGATGGGGCGCCACAAGTCAAACCACATCAACGTCGTCTATGCGCCCGACGCCGAGACCGCCAACCGCGGCCTGGCGGCGAAAGCAGCCATGTTCGATGAATTGGGGGTCGCTGTCCACCTGTGCGGCCGATGGTAGCGACGGACAGGGTGGAACGGCTTTTTCGACTCCCTCGCTTCGCGGGCGGCCGCAGCCTCTGATTCGCTCATTCTCTTCGAACAGAAGAGGCCCGGAGCGGCGCTTTTTCCTGAAGGCGGCCGCTCTCCTTCAAGGCCTTGCGCAGCAGGTATTCCACCTGGCCGTTCAAGCTTCTCAGCTCGTCATCAGCCCACCGGCGCAGGGCCTCCAAGGTACTCTCGTCCAATCGAAGTAAAAAGCTCTTCCGTTCGCCCACAACACCCATCAATGGTAAAGGGAGCCCGCATTCACGACCGGCTGGCTTCCGCGCTCACTACAAAGAACAACCAGAAGGTTGCTGATCATGGCCGCCTTGCGCTCCTCGTCAAGCGCCACGACCTGGTTGCGAGCCAGGCGGTCAAGCGCCATCTCCACCATGCCGACCGCGCCGTCGACGATTTTCTGGCGGGCGGCGATGATCGCCGAGGCCTGCTGGCGCTGCAACATGGCTGCGGCAATCTCAGGCGCGTAGGCCAGATGGCTGATCCGGGCTTCGATCACTTCCACTCCCGCCTTCGTCAACCGCTCCTGGATTTCGACTTTCAAATGCGCCGCGACATCGGCCGTGTTCCCGCGCAGCGACATGACCTTGTCTTCGTGAGCGTCGTACGGATAGGCGGTGGCCAGGTTGCGAAGCGCCGCCTCGCTCTGCACGTGGACATAATTCTCGTAATTGTCCACCTGGAAGACCGCCTCGGCCGTGTCCACCACGCGCCACACCACCACAGCCGCAATCTCGATCGGATTCCCCTCCTGGTCGTTGACCTTTAGATGGCCCGTCTCGAAATTCCTGACCCTGAGCGACACTTTCTTCTTGCTGTAAAAGGGATTCGCCCAGCGCAACCCCGGCACTTTCACCGTTCCGACATAGTCGCCGAAGAGCTGAAGCACGGCGCCCTCGTTGGGATTGACGATGAAAAGGCCTCCTAACAGAATGCTCTCAAGCACCAAAACCACAATCCAGAAGACCAGACCCAGCGGACCTGCCTCGCCTCGACCCATGGCCTGCACGTGCACCACCAGCCCGTAAACGGAAAAACCCATCACCACGAGCAACAGGACCAGGATCAACAGCCCCGAGGTCGCCGAACGTTCCTTTTCCGCTATCATATCCCCTCCAGTGATAGCGGTATGATATCACGATGAAATCACAGAAGCAACTGATTTCGACACCCTTGCCCTGAAGGGTGTCGAAAGCGCTTCGGCGAAGGGCTAGAACCGCTGCAGGTAGGAGACCTTGAAAAAGAAACCCCGGCGAGTGGTCAGATAGGTCCCTTCCCCCAGGTGCCACTCCTCATCCCGCCAGGCCTGCTTGTTAAAAAGCGAGCCGTAGCCGGCGTAGGCGACGGTCCCGGGCACCAGCTCGTAAGAGCCCAGGAAATCCGTCAGCACACGGTAGCGGGAGCTGTCGAACTGAACAATCGCGCGCAGGGAGAAGTGGCGATTGAACTGATAAGTGCTGCGGGTATTGATGAGATTGACCGAGTAGACGCGTTCGCCGCTCGAGGCCCGGTCGAAGTCCACGTGGCTGTAAAAGACATTCTGGCTGATGCGTGGGGTGGGCTGGAAGGTCACGCCGGCTTCATAGTTTCGTTGCCGGCCCTGATACGGGTCTTCGCGGTCGTAGAACACCCCGTCACCCGAAAAAAAGAACGCCGACCCATTGAGCCAGCGTGTGAACTGGGCGTTCCCGAAGATCCGGAAGCCGCTGTTGTCGAAGATCCGGCCGGCCCAAGGCTCCTTTCCCACCGCCCAGTCGATGCGCATGAATCCCTGGCGGGTAAAGCGGAAATTAGCGCCCATCACCACAATCGATTCGTGGCCGCCTTCGATCCTGTCCCGTCCGTGGCGGGTGAAGACGAGGGGCGTTATTTGTCGAATCCAGGGGTATTTTTTCTTATCCGGATCGATGTTGTAGCCGAAGAAGGCCCAACCGGTTGAGACACCGGTCCGCCGGTAAAACGCCGTGTCCATCTGGAAGTCTTGATCGTAGTGCTCGATCTGGGTGAAAGCATTGATGCGGTCGGAACTGTACCCGTAAGTCATCTGGGCGCCGATGCCGTTCTTGCGTGCGCCTGCATCCGAGCGGCTGGTCGAGCCGAGAAAGGTACCGCTGATCGACTGGTGTTCGCCCACCCGCAGGGAAACGTCGGATCCGGCCACGCGGTTCAGTTCGTTCATGATCTGGGTGTCAGCCAGGAAGCCTCCGATGTAGGTTCCTTTCCCCAGGCTGTAAAGCGCCCTGCCGATATTGAAGTACCGTTTTTTGTCGAGAAAAGGGTTGACCGACCCATCCTCCAGTGCGCGTCCGGGCGACTCATCTGCGGCCGACAGCGTCCCGAAGGAGACTCGGCCCACCGTGCCGGTAAACTTCAGGCCCCACAAAGGATCGACGATGCGGCGGGTATGGACTGTGGCCAGCATGTTTCCGTCGCCGGTGATTCCGGCCAAGGAGAAGATGCTCATTCCTTCCATGAAAAACAGGCGTTTCTCGGAGAAAAAGATCGGGTACCGCTGGTTCACTTCTACCTGAAATGCATCGCTCTCGACCTGGCTGAAGTCCGGGTTCACGGCTGCTTCGGCGGCGATTGACGAAGTCAGGCCGTATTTCACGGTGATGCCGGCATCCGGCTCGGACTGGGCTTTCCCCCAGCGCCCGGGCGATTCCAGGTCCTGATTGTGCGAGTAGGTGAGACTGGGGATAAGCTCCAGCGCGCGGGGCTGGCTCAGGTTCTCAAAAATCGCAGTGGCGTGGCACTCGAAGACGCTCTTCCCGGATTCTATGGCCGGCCATGACGCGGACGAGCCGAGACGGCTCACGCGCCGCCAGAACAGCAGGCCCATCCGGACCTCGGCGCCGCTCTTGAAGCGGATGCTTTCGAGCGGGAGCCTGGCTTCGACTTCGTAGCCCTGCGCAGTCTGTCTTCCGGCGCTCTCCCAGACCCAGTCAGGCGAGACGTCTTCGCCGGAGGCGCTGCTGGTGAGGATGTCCGCCTGTATGCCATCCGCGTTCACGAACATGTCGTAGGAGGTCTGGCCGGCAAACATCGCGTCAAGGCTGAGACCGACCCAGTCGTCGGTGAAGATGTTGTCCCGGCGACTGATGGACGTCTTCACCTTCTTGGGTTCCGGGTCCAGGCAGCGAAAGGCGAAGTAAAGCGCCTGCCGATCGTAGGTGCACCAGACCTCGGTCGTCTGGGCGAGTTTGTCTCCACGAACGGGGTTGTAAGTGAGCCATTCCCCCAGGGACAGCTTGGAGTTCGACCAGGCTTCATCATCCAGCTTCCCATCCAGGACGGGGGCCACCGGCGTCCGGGCGATGTTCATCTCCGGGCGAGCCGTTGCGGCCAGGCTCAGCGTGAAAAACCCAGCCGCCAGGCACAGCCGTAGCAAAAGGGCCATCAAAGCCTCCTCCTTCCCCGTTTTGACTCCCTGACCGAGGCAATGGTTGGTAAAGAAGGCGGCAGAAACTTTGCCAAAGCCGGCAGAGTCGCGCAAGGCCGCCCTCTCGAGCAGGACAACAAAGCCGCTTTGGGACCGAGGACCGGGTCATCGTCCGGGGCCAGCCAAACGTCCTTGACTGGCGCAGCGAATCCGCTTATTGATTTCACAAGCGCCCTGATCTTGCCGGAAAAGCACGTTTCTCCGGCAAGAAGGGAAGGATTGGGGATGGATCGGGCAGTTCAGCATCCCTTGTACAGTCCCGTGGAACTGGACAGCGACAGACAAGGTGCATGGAGTCGGATATAGTCCATGGAGATGAGAGCACCGGGGGCCCCGGGCCAATCCCGGGCCCCGAAAGGGGGTGGAACATGCGCAGTTCTGCAGCATTTCGGTTACTTTCATTCTTGATCGTTCTGGCCGGCGTCATAGCGCCCTCGAACCCACTCACAGCAGCGACCCTTTATTTTCCACAGGTTGCCAAGGGACGGATGGGCAACCTTTCAGTTCAGACCGGCCTGATCTTACGAACCCCGAATCAGTGACTGTGAGTGTCCACATCGAGGCATCAACTGTCGACCTGGTGCAGCCGACGGATTTAGCGATTAACCCCGGCGAGACCAAAACAGTCAGTATGAGTGGGGATAACTTCGTCCTGGGATGGGTCTCAGTGATGGCGAAGGAAGTGGTTGCGGCCTCGGCAGTTATAACAACGAGGGCAGCAGTCGCGAATGGAGCCGTGATTTCACAGGCGACGGCGCCGGCTCAACCAGCAGTGTCAAAAGTGGTGAGTCCCGTCTTTGTGCGCTCCGGCGGTTCGCTGCCTATCGACAATACCGGTGTGGCCATCGCAGTCCCGCAAAGGAGCGGCTTCTTTGCGGCCCTCTTGACCGAACAAGGCGAGGTGATTGCGACAACGACTCGGGGATATCCGGACGCCTCCTCTAATCACTATGCTCTGTTCGTGACAGAACTCTTTCCCGATCTTCCAGAAGAGTTTACGACAGGCTCTCACCTTATTGAATTCCCGGAAATTCCCAGAGTGCTGGCCGCTGGTGCGTTTTATGCTCGCGGGGGACGTTTTTTGGATTGCCGGAGCGACTCCGATTGATGTGCCACGGCAATATTCTGTCAAGCTTGAGTCTGCGACTGATGCCCAGCAAGTCATCCAAGCGATGGCGCAGCAATACGGGTTTGAGTTTCTGCAGTGGGTTGGCCCGACTGGGACTGTTGCGCTCGTCCGCAGCCTCGACGTCGTGGCTCAGGCGGTCGACCGTGATCCCAGGGTCGTGTCTGTAGAGCCAGATCAAGTCATCCCACCAGCTGGGTAGACCCCGGGGCAACACAGGGTTGAGTTGTTCCGAATGATAGCGCGAATCTTTTCCGGCAGATGCAGACATTTCTGGAGGAGTAGTTGAGCCCGATAGAGTTCTGAGGGGGCCTTCGGGCTTAAAGCGAGAGTTCGCGCTCTGGTCTGGCTACGTCGTGGTGTCCAATCCCAAACTTCGGTCGCGTGGCACGCACCCGCGCGCCACGCGAGATCCAGACTGCGGTCAAGCTGACTTTTTTAGGAAGGATCACGGGACAATCACTGCGATACCGTGGAGGTCCAGGCGCTGGAAATGGGAAAGGTTGTAAGTATAGATACGACGACACGATGCCCTCTCAGCTGTCACGGCATGGAGCGCATCATAAACCGCGCCGCTCGTCAGACCAAGAGCGTGATCTTTAGCGAGGACTATCAGGTCGTCGAGGGTTCCCTACGGCTTCTCTTCGCTCAGCTGGATCGACGGGGCGCGGAAGGTCGCCGGATCATTGTTAAGCCCCGCTTTGTAGTTGATCACCTCGAGTCTTTCGGGGATTACCTTGATGAGGACGAGATTCTTCAAGCCGGGAAAGGCCTGGTCCCAATAGGCCCTCTTGCGCTTCTGTATCTCGTTCATATCGTCGACCAGGATCGCCTTCCCACTGAGGGCGACGTAACCGATCGCCTTCGCGTGGTCTGAGTAATAAAGACAGACCCGAGGGTCCTTCTGTATCTCGCGCACCTTTCGGCTGCGCGTGTTGGTGGCGAACCACACGGACATGTCCTCTTCCGGAGGAAAAGGATTCATGGTGCGGACTTGCGGGCGGCCTGTCTCATCCACAGTCGCAAGCGCGCAGTAGGTCTGGGCGGCCATGATCTCCCGGGCGGCGGCGATCATTTTGGCTCGGTCAGAAGCCGGAGGCCCATTCTGAGTTTGCGCGGCCGAGACAAGAGCAAACTCCGCGATGAACAGCAGCAACACCAAGAAGAACGGATGCGGTGAAGAATTCTTCATTTGGCCTGACTCCTTTGGTTTGGCGGTTCTAAACACCGTGATTTGGGAATCGCATGGAGAGGAATCCGAGGAGCGGTGAACCGGGTCTCCCGGTACGCGCCCGGTGCGCCCCCGAAGGCGATGGTGCTGGGCCGTTTCAGGATTTCGACAGTGTTCATCAGTCGCCCGGACGGATCGTAGACGAAAATCGTTCCTGCCGCAATGCCGCAAGCTGGGTCACCGGGCCGCAACCTGGCCATGCTGCGGCTCTGTTCGATCCTGCATGATTTCATTTAGAACCAGCCGGACAACGTTCGGCACCTGGCGGCTGACCTTCTCCGAAAGATCCAGCCCGAACTGAATTCGTTCCGGCTGAATCCCGAGAAAGACGACTTCATGCGGCGGGCATCCGAGCCGGACGGTCACGAGGTAGCTCTCGAGAAAGCCAAATTCATGAAGAGAGCCGATAGAGGCGGTTCGCCGCACCAGGTCATGGACGGTGAACCGGTAAACGGTCCCCGGTTCACCGTCGCCGTCGGTCGCATCGATCACGATCACTTTCTCACGATCGGCAATGACGTCGATGAGGTCTGCTCCCGATGTCCCGCCGTCTAGCGCGTCGACCCCCGGCGGAAGGTCCATTCGCCGCAGTTCTTCCACGACATGGACGCCGACGCCTTCGTCCTGAAGCAGGATGTTGCCGATTCCGAGAACAAGGACGGGTCCCATACCCGGCTCCACTAAGACGGAAGGCTGACCGCAAACCGGCTCGCCTTTGAGTCCGGCCGGGCCACGTGGACCGCGCAACCCAGGCACGGGTCAAATGAATGGACAACGCGCAACACTTCAATAGGCTGAGCATTATCCTCGACCGTTATTCCCATGAGTGCTTCCTCAATCGGTCCGGGCCGTCCGAAATCGTCCCGCGGCGAGGCGTTCCAAGCGGTGGGAGTCACGATCTGATAGCGGCTTACCTTGCTGCTCGAGATCTGCATCCAGTGGCCCAACGCCCCGCGCGGCGCCTCTGTCAATCCTACACCGCTTGCACTTGCCGGGATGGGGGCGGATTTGAGAGTCGGGCCGCCGACAACGAGGAGATTCAGCCACTCGTCCATGGCGTTTGCGATCTTCTGTGCCTCCAGGGCCCTGGCCATCAGCCGGTCCATGACGGACACACCTCGGCGGTAATCCTGGTTGACCCACATCCGGGCGAGCGGCCCCACTTCGTGAGGCTTTCCCAGGTAGCGGGGCGCCTTGAGCCACGAATAGGCGCCGGCCTTCCCAGCGTCAGGCGTAGTCGCGCCGTTGACCGGCGTCAGGTCTCCACTTTGAGGGGTATACCACGAATACCTCACGTACTCCTTGATCTGATTGGTATCGACAGCGCCATCGGAGTTGTCGGTGTAGCGGCCCCGTTTCAGCAGCTTTGACGATCCCGTGGCGTTCACGTCGAAAACGCCGAAAGCAAGCAGATTTCCGCTGCCTTTCCCGATCGAATAGTAGGCCGGGAAAAGAGTCGCGAGTTGATCCGTGTCTGGAACGAGCACGTTCGAGATGAAAGTGCGCAGTTCGGCCAGGAGCGTGCGGAAACTGGTGACCTTGTCTTTGGTCACCATATCGGTGCAGCCGCCTAAGGTGAAGCTGGCCGTCGTCGGCATTCGACCGGCGAAAATGGCGCCCATCTGGTGGGCTTTCCGACGCATCTCGAACGCTTTCACATAGTGGTTCACGTACGGCTGCGCCCGGGTGCCGGTGAGCATATCCGGACAGACATAACGCGGCATCCAAGGCGACATATCGAGTAGTCCGGTCGTATTGATGTAGTCGGGAACGGCGAGGTGGTAGAAGTGGAGGATGTGCGACTGAAGGAAATTGGCGCCAAGCGTCAGGTTTCGCATGATTCTGCCATTATCGGTCGGCTGGATCTTATAGGCGGACTCGAGATTAAGCGAAGAAGCCATCCCGTGCGAAATCGGACACACGCCGCAGATTCGCTGTGTGTAGTGGATGGAGTCACGGGGATCGCGCCCTTTCAGAATGCTCTCGAAACCTCGGAACATCGTCCCGGCGCTTCGCGCCTCAACCACTTTCGGGGTGCCCATTGCATTGTCAACTACGACTTCAATATCCAGGTGGCCTTCCACTCTTGTAAGAGGGCCAAGGTTTATAGTTGTCTGCATTTCAAGAAAACTCCTCTCAAAATGAGTTCAAGATTTGAAGAAAGGACGAAGCTCATTGAACTTGCTGCTCGCACAGCCATGACAAGGCACACGCGTCCCGATACACCAGTTTGTGCCGTACGTATTCGCAGCGCCGGTATTCCAGCGTCGTACGGGGCAGTCCGCTTTGGTCACGGGCCCGCGGCAGCCCAGTTCCTTCATGCAACCGTACTGGCCCAGCGCTCTGGCCGGCGTTGTTCCCTTCAATGGGCAGCGATCATGGACGGTCTTCTCGAAGAACATCTTCGGCCGTCCTTCGGCATCGAGCACGGGCACAGTACCGTACTTCAACATATAGGCTACGGTCCCGACGATCCAATCCGGGTGACTCGGGCATCCCGGGATCCGGATCACTCGTTTCGTTGTCCCGATGAGGGTCTGCACGTCAATAGCCTGCGTCGGGTTTGGAGGCGCCGCCGCTACGCCTCCATAGGCAGCACAGGTTCCAACTGCCATCACGTAAGGTGTCTTGGCGGCATAGGCCTTTACCCCGTCTGCCGCCGTGAGGCCAGGCCATAGGTTGCAGTACGTTCCGCTCGCGCCGGTCGGCACCGCACCTTCTACTACCAGGACATAGTTGCCTTTTGAGAACGCCGCTTCCGCGGCTGACCGTGCCAGCATCCCGGCCGCAGCCATAAGATTCGGGTGAAAATTAAGATCAAGGGTGTTGACGACAAGGCTGTCAATCGTGTCGTAATAAATGCTGTTCAGCAAAGAAACTGAGCATCCGGTACAACTTTGCGCTTGCAGCCAAATGACTGAAAGGCCTCCCTCTGCTGCGAGGGCGTCCACCTTAGCGCCAAAGGCGGCCGCAATAACAGCAGAAGCCTTGAGAAAATCACGACGAGTCAGTGACATCTGACCCCTCCTTTCGTTAACAAACCGGCCTGCAATGAGGACGGTCGGTGAATAGATCGCCGAGATGCCAGGGACGGGGAATTGACGACTTACGACCGAGGATCAGGCCCCGTCCGACGACAAATCCTGATCGCCAATCGGCAATTCCTGGTCCCCGGCGGCTGTGCGGTCCAGAAGCTGCGGCGATACCCCATGATCGAGTTTTTGAACCATCGTAGAGGCTTGCTCGGTGACCACTCTCCTCCTCGGCCTCGTGGCGGCTTGCGCAAAACGGCCTGCCTTGGCCCGCTGCCCTCAGTCTCGCCACCTGGAACTCGGGAGGCCTGGAGTCTGTGCGACAGCGCAAGAAGAAGTGAAAATCGGCAGGATCAGCGAAAGAGCCCGGACCGCTCGTGAGGGGAGAGGTAATAAAACCGAAAACAGACCTCACAACAACTTCCTCCAACTTCGAGGTTGGCATCCGATGCTCGATCCGCACTGAATGCCGGCGCCTGTCCAAACTGCCTGGTCTTCCCCCCACGGACCGGACGCTCAGGCGAAGACCTTATCATAGGGTTTACAACCGGACTAAGTGATTTTTGTAACACTTTTGTGAAAAGCTGTAATGTATTGACAGCCTGCAAAAAGGTTAAGTGCTTAGTTTTCAGCTTATTATCCTGTAGCTGCTCAGGTTGAAAATTTCCGAGGAAGCATTACGGAGTGTCGCCTCATTCAACATGCCGACCTGAAAGAGGGGCAATCGTGCGTGGTTGCTGCGGCTATGACTTCGGCGCGGTGTAGCCTTTCTTGGCGCGGACTCTAAGGCCTTTTTCCTTGGCCTCGCGGACCTGGACGTCGACTCGGCGCCAGGTCCCGTCTTTGGCTGAATTACTCGAGATATAGCCAAGCCGGTACTGGTTGCGCAGATCCTGGGCAATCGAGGCGAACGCAGGCTTCAGCTGGTCGACATTTTCCGGGAAAATCACCCTCCCGCCTGCCATGTCGGCGATATCCGTGATCGCCTTTGTGACTTTCTCGCGCTCTGACTTGAAGACACCGAAGAAGCCTCCCTCACTGGAGAGATCAGAATCCAGAAAGGCCACGATGTGCACCTGGACATCTGCCTCCTGGATCTTGGCGAGGACCTCGTTCAACTTGTAGTAGCTGTCCTTATCTTCGCCGTCGGTGAAGACGATGATGGCCTTGCGCGGTTCACTGCCTTCGCGCGCCTGGTCGACGGCCAGCAAGATCGCGTCGTACAAAGCGGTACCGCCGGAGACGACGAGATTGTCGAGGGCATCCGTGATGTCCTCCTGGTCCTTGGTAAAACCTTCCTCGAGCGAAACCTCGTCGTTGAATTTGATCAGGAAGAGCTCATTCTCGGGATTGTTCTGCGCCAGAAACAGCTTGATGGCGTCGATGACACTGTCGATTTTCTGGCGCATGCTGCCGCTGCAGTCCACCACGATTCCCAGGGTTGACGGCATGTCGGCCAGGCCGAAATAGGTGACCTGCTGCGGGACCTTGTCTTCTAGGACAGTGAAATCTTCCTTCTTCAGCCCCGGAACCAACTGGTTCGCCTTGTCGTAGACAGCGGCGTAGACTACAACCTGGTCCACGGCTGCTCGGAACTGCGGGCTTCGTCCAGGCCGGTTGGATGGCAGGTGAGGGGGTTGTTCCTTGGCGCGCTCCTTGTTGTCCTGAGCCTGTGCAGCTCGAACCTCCTGAGCAGGATTGAGAGCGAGAATGGCGCCCGCCGTCAGGAGCAGCAGCGCGAAGAGGAAGAAATGAACTCTGGGCATAATCCTCCAGACGAAGAACAGCGGGAAACGTTTCAGCACCTGGTTCATCGCGTGGTGGACCAGCAGGCCCGATGCCGTGACTCGGAATCCCGAAAGCTCGGGTCCATTACTTCTGCGGGGCAAAATAGCCCTCTTTGGCGCGTACGCTCAACCGCGGCAAACCTTCCGGCGGCTCGAGCCGCACCTTGATCTTGCGCCACTTCCCGTCGAAATGCTTGTCCGATGGGCTGTACCCGAGCACGTACTGATTGCGAAGCTCGGTGTGGATCAGGTCGCAATAATAATCCAGCTGCTTAAAGCTGCTGGGGAAGAATGCCCTTCCTCCCGTCAACCTGACAATCTCGTTTATGATTCCGCGTCCGTAGCCGATGTCACCCTTCTCACCTATGACATAGATCTGGGCATCGGACTCCTTGGCGAAGTCTTTCACTTCGCTGAACGTGTAGCGACTGCTGTTGTCCTCGCCGTCGGTGATGATAATGAGCGCCTTCTTGTCGTTCTTGGCCTGACGGATCTTCTCCAGACCCAGGTAGAGAGCGTCATAGAGCGCAGTCCGACCGGACGCGCTGGTGGTGGCGACATCCGCCGTAATGTTCGTGCCCTTGGAAGTAAAGTCCTGAAGCAGCTCGGTCTGGTGGTTGAACCCGATCAGGAAGTACTCATCCTGCTCATCCCCCTGCTCCAGAAAACGGACCACCGAGTTCCGGGCGCTGAGCATGTTGTCACCCATCGAACCGCTGATATCGAGGATGATCCCTACACTGAGCGGAGATTTGTCGTTCGAAAAGTGGCTGACCGTTTGTTCGACTTTGTTCTCAAAAACCTTGAAATGTTCCTTGTCCAGCCCGACCACATAGCGATTGAGAGAATCCGTCACCGTCACCCGGATGACGACCGTATCGACGTCGACTTTGAATCTTGGCGGGATTTTCGGCTTCTGATCGGCCCACATCGATGCAGGGACGAGGCAAAGAAACACGAGAGCCGGGAGCCTTCTCATAGCATTACCTATTTTAGCAGCTAGGCCAAAAGTTTGAGAAGCAAGTCATGAGCCAATTGGTAACCCCTCAGTTCTTTGTTCGGAGTGTGGCAGCAACGAGGAGAGAGGCCGGTGCTTTACCAAGCCTCGAAGG
>JBHGBF010000279.1:0-7026 GCA_041946865.1 Acidobacteriota bacterium
CGCTGATCGCTGATCGCTGAAAGCTCACGTCTTCAAGATTTCAAGTATCCTTGGCTATAGGTAGAACTTGTATGACGCAAACACGGTGTGTGGCGAGCTGCCGTACTCACTTTGAGGCAGGCCCGTGACGGCGGGCTCACGGCCGAAGCCCAACTGCCCTCCGAAGAGCATCTCTGAATTGTTGCCTGTCGACCAGACAAGTGACGGGATCCAGAGCACCGAGCGGTCATCCCAACCGACGAGCGCGGTGTTGTTGAAATTCCAAAGCGGATGAAGGCGCCAGGTCAAAGAGACTCCGGAGTGATAACGGCCAAGGGCGTTGATCTCGCCGCGACGCAACCGGTCGGAATCGAGGAACAGCACGTAATCTCGAGGATCAGAAGCGCCGTACTGGTTCCACGCAGTCTCCAGAATCAGGCTCACGCCCGGGGTCAGTTGCCGGTCTACGCCGAGCGCGCCACGCCAGAAAACCCCTCGATTGATGAGCCGGTCTCGGGCATTCCCTGACTGGGTCCAGGACAGCTCCCCGCGCCACCCTGTCCCTGCCAGATTGGCGGTGACGAACGCGCCGGCCACCTTGTCATCATGAAAGCTGCCGCCCATGAATCCGAAATCAACGGTGCGGACATTCCAGCGGATCAGGCCGCCGACTGCCAGATCCCGATCGGTGGAAGGTCCGAGGACGGCGCCCACGACCTGGATCTCAGAGTACGAACCGACCGGGACGATAAGGCGCGCGGCGTCGACGCCGGGTTTATAGTCCCGGTCAATCCGTCCCGGAGCGAACGGGGCAAACAGGTCAAGCGCAGGCCAAAAATAGTTCACGCCCCAGGTGATAGCCTGCCGGCCGAGAACCAGCTCAAAGGCCTCGGTGCGGATCTGCAGGTTCAGGCGGTCGAAAGCTGCGGTGCTGCGGAGGTCAGACCGGTCAACCAGGTCTCGCTCGAGATCCAGGTAGGTTCGACTGGCGCCTGTGGCCAGGGTCGTGGCGAGCGAGACCGGCGGCGAGGTCAGATCTGCCAGGAGGTGGGTCTCGATTTTCAAGTACTTGTTGAATTCGATCTCCGGGACGAGTCGAAAGATAAGGAACTCCGTATCGCGGCGCGACTGGAAGGGGCTGTCCTCAAGCGCGTAAAACCCGAAACCCCGGATCGAAGCGCCGAGCTTCAGGTTCTGCGCCGAAGTGTGACTGCAGGCGAACAGAAGAACGGAGGCGAAAAGAAGGACACTCTCTTTCGTACGGCGGCCTGGGCCTCGCGCTGAACAGACAGGGGCGAAAAGGCCGGCAAGGCCCCCACACGCCGAGAGAAAGCGTCGAGAAGCTCGTCCGCCCGTCTTACACTTGAGGCACTGCGAGTCGCTGATCACTTTCTATCCGTCCATCCAGAAGGTGGATGATGCGATGAGCGCGCTGCATCACCCGCGGATCGTGGGTCGAGAAAAGGAAGGTGGTTCCATGTTCCCGGTTCAGCCGTTCCATAAGGTTCAGGAGGGAGAAGGCGGTATCGGTGTCGAGGTTGGCCGTTGGCTCATCGGCCAGAACCAGTTTGGGCTCGGCCGCGATGGCACGGGCCACGGCCACCCGCTGCTGCTGTCCTCCCGACAGCTGTGCGGGACGCCGATGCTCCATGCCCTCCAGTCCCACTTCTTTCAGTAGCGCCCTGATCTTGGCTCGGCGTTCGCTGGCCGGAACTCCCCGCAACAGCAGGATAAACTCGGCATTCTCCTCAGCGGAAAGCACGGGGATCAGGTTGAAGGCCTGAAAGATGAAGCCGATTTCCCCGAGCCGCAGCCGGGCCAGCTGATGGCGGTTCAGCTCAGACAGGTCGCGGTTTCCGAGCCAGACCTTGCCGGAGGTAGGATGGTCCAGGCCGGCGCAGACGTTGAGAAGCGTGGTTTTGCCTGATCCCGAAGGCCCGGCCACCGCGATGAATTCTCCCCGGCCGGCGACAAAGCTCACGTTCTCGAGCGCGCAGACAACCTGCTCGCCTTGCACGTAATGCCTTGATACGCTTTCCAGCCGAAGGAGGCTGTCTGATTCGGTGTTGTTCATACCTGTCCCAGTAGGTGAGCGTCTTGCCCCTTGGCGCCCCGCCAGGCGGGCAGCAGCGCCAGGAGAAATGTCAGGGCGAAAACCAGGCTGGCGGCACCGGCAATGCGCGTCCAGGCCAGATAAGAATAGATGACCGGATCGATGACAGCGCCCCCTGCGGACACGTCCGAAGAATAGAAAAGGTCGAGCGGGAGACCCTTGTGGTGGAAATACAGATGCCCCGCATAGCCCAGAGCAGTGCCGGCCGCCACTGACAGGATTGCTATCCATGAGGCCTCGACAATCACGAGGAAAAACCGGCGCGTGGGCGTGAATCCAAGGGCGTCAAGCAACGCAAACTCGTGCGTTCGTTCAAGCACGGACATCAGCAGTGTATTGGCCACTAGAAACGCGATGATCATGAAAAAAAGGGAGTTAAACACGTAGCTGCCGCCGTCGTCGATCCTGATGAAATCGCGCAGCTCGGGCATGAGCTCGAGCCAGCTCAAAACTTCCGCGTCCGGAGAGAACTGGGCTTTGCCAAGCTGCGCCACTTCCTCGGACTTGTCCAGCTGGTTCAACATGATTGCGACCTGATGGACACTGCTCCCCAGTCGGAGCAATTGCTGGGCCGTAGACAACGGCATCAAAACAGTGGCCTGATCGAAATCCTCCAAACCGGTTCGCATGATCCCCGCCACCCGGAGCAGGAGCGACTGAATCTCGGCGGAGCCGGCCGCCTGCGCCATCAGGACAAACTTTTCACCCGGCTCAAGCTCCAGCTTGCGTGCCACGCCCTCGCCGATCACGGCGCCGCTTTCCTCGGTCGAAGTCAAGAAGTGCCCCCGGACGAGCTTTTCGTCGAAAGAGGAGGCCTCCTTTTCCGGACCTGGTTCCAGCCCGACCAGGCGTACGCCGGTGGCGCCATCCGCTGACGACGCCAGGCCAGAGGCAAAGACGCGCGGCAGGACGAAAGCGACGCCCAAGACCTGCCGATTCGACTGTACCCAGGAAGAGACGCACTGAACTTGCGCCCGGGAGAGGGTCTGCTCGATTCCGCCGCGCGTCTGGTATCCGGGCGCCTGTACGGCCACGTGCGCGGCGCCCAGATGCACCGCGCCCTGGATCATCTGTCGGTGGCTTCCGTCGCCGA
Organism: Acidobacteriota bacterium; assembly: GCA_041946865.1. GTDB lineage: Bacteria > Acidobacteriota > UBA6911 > RPQK01 > RPQK01 > RPQK01. The sequence goes on from JBHGBF010000279.1 coordinate 3,186, forward strand.
TTCCTAGGAACACGAGCAACAGCCCCAGCCCAAGCGAGACAGTGCCCGCGGTGAGCACGGTCCGGCGCCGGTTCCGCCACAGGTTCCTCCAGGCGATGGTCAGAATGATCTTCAGAGAATTCATACCCCTACTGCATCACGGGCGCCCGCAGCGCTTCTACCGGATCCACGCGCACCGCCTTGCGGGCCGGTAAATAAGCGGCGATAACCGTCGCGACGCACAAGCTGATGGCGGCGCCGGCGACAGCGTCCCAGTTCCAGGCGGCTTTCAGGACTGGGTCGACCCTGGTCTGGAGCATCGACATCTGACCGGTCCAGCGGGTCAAATCGAGCCCATACAGGGAAAGATACCGCATCATCAGCGCTCCCAGGCCGAAGCCGGCGGCCAGGCCGAGCAGCGCAAGGAAAATGGCCTCGAAGAGAAAGGTCGACAGAACGAGGGCCGGGCGCATCCCGAAAGCATTCAGCATTCCGATCTCTCGAATTCGTTCAAACGTCGCCATCATCATGGTATTGAGGATGCCGAACGAGACGAAGATCACGACCAGCCCGATGATGAAGGCGTTTGCGCCGCCAGTCAGCCCGAGGTAATCGTTAAGCTGCGGCAGTAGCTGTCTCCAGCTCTGAACTGAAACACCGTCTGGCAGCCCGCTCATCCGGCTGATTTGACGGCTGAACTCCGGCGCGATCACCGGGTCGTTCAGCCGGAGGGCAATCTCATGGATGCGACTGGGCTCGAGTGCCAGCAGTCGCTGCAGATCGTCGATCCGCATGAAGGCCACCGAACGGTCCAGGTAGGCCATCCCGGTCTTGACGATTCCCGCGACGGTGAACAGGTCATTCCCGAGAGTGCCGTCCGCAGCCTGCGTGACGGCCGCGATCTCATCACCCTCGCGCGCCCTCAGCTCAAGAGCGAGAGTCGCTCCGAGGAGCACGGAGCCCGGTTTCAGTCGAGCCAGCATGTCCCGGGCGACCAAACGGCTGAGTTCCGCCTCGGCCACGGGATCGACGCCAATCATCTGCGCGCCAGCCGACTGTTCGCCGGTCGAAACGAGCCCGAAACCGAAGACCCGGGGCGCTACTGCTACGACCTCTCGGTTCCGGTTCATCCGGGCGATCAGTTGTTGCCAGTCGCAGCCTTCCTGATTGCCGATCGTCTCGTAAAGATCACGATCGGGGAGATAGTCGTGATCGTGAAGCTGGACATGCCCTACCATCAGCTCAGTGCCGTTCTTAAGCAGCTGCACTACCAGGCCCCGGCCCAAGCCGATCAAGGCTATCGTGAAGGCAAAGGCGAAGGCGATGCCGGCGACCGTGATAAGGCTGCGCCGGGAATTCCTCCAGAGATTTCTCCACCCTAGGCGGACGACAATCATGACCCTCGCAGCGAGCTCAAAGAGAAAATGCTTTCAACGATCTTGACGTCAAAGTCCAATTCCCGATATTTCATCTCGGTGTATTCGCCGGGCTTGTCTTCGGGCGTCATGCGCATCCGCGTTGGGACCAGGCGGCCGTCCATAATCTCGTAATCCGAGAAGGTGGCCAGCCGCTTGAGCCGGCTGTCTTCCCCGTAGAACTTGCCCCAGATCGGCATCAGGTCGGACTTGCGGATGCGGTACACGATTTTTCCCCAGACGACCGGGGCCTCGGGCCGCGGAGTGAGCAGAAATTCATAGACCTCAACTCCATCTCGCGCGCCCTCAAACTCGATCTTGATGTCGTAGTCCCGAATCAACCGGCTGTCTTTCACGAGATCATCATTTGTGAAATGCGATCCCATCCAGGAAGCCATCATCATCGAGGTCGGGACGCGGATGACCCGGTCAATTTTGGGAAGGTAGTTCCAGATATTGTCTCCGACACGCAGTGTCGCGGTGCCCTGATCCTTTTTGGGCGCCTCGATCCGGACCAGGACCTTCTCGGTGCCTTCCGACCAGATTTTCAGCTTGGTGGTTCGCTTCCATTGGTGCGTGGCCACCGTCATCTCGACTCGTCCGACGGAGGAATCGCCCCGAAGCATCCGGTCGACCCGGTCGATAATTTCCTTGGCCTGCTGGTCGGAAGGCTGGGCGGCGAGGCGGTCGCTGACGATCCCCGCTAGAATCAGGAGGATCGAGAGACTGCAGATTCGCATAGCCTTTCCATCATACTATTGGAGCGGTTTGCGCCCAACCCGGAAACCCGTCTGCCCGTGAGCCTGCAGTCTTCGTAGGGCGCGGCTCTGTTTCGAGCGCTGCGCCTTCGGAGCCGCGCCCTGCGAAGACTGAGCGGTTACGTCTGCCCCTGACCACACGCCTTGCTCGCAGCTCTGTTTCCGGTTTCATAAAGATGCGATAATTTTCATTGAACCCCTCACCACTTCCCGATCCGGGAAGCATAACGATTTAAACGGCGGGGCGCCCTTCCAAACACGGCGGCGGTTTCCCTTATAGAAGCTCCATTCCAGCGTCCCACCAGGTGGGTACACCTGAAGGAGGAGAACAAAATGAACAAATTATGGACGACCCTGGCAGGAATCGGCCTGGGTGCGGCGATCATGTATACGCTCGATCCCCAGACGGGCCGCCGGCGGCGGGCAATAGCACGCGACAAAGTGAGCAGGGCCTGGAACAAGACCGGGGATGCTCTCGGTGCTCTTTCCAGTGACGTCGCAAACCGAGCCCGAGGCATCTATTCGGAGACGACCTCAAAGGTCAGCAGAGAGCAAGTGCCGGACAATGTCCTGGCGGAGAGGGTGCGCTCCAGGCTTGGCCGATTCAGCTCCCATCCCAGCTCGATGGAAGTCACAGTCTCAGGCGGGCGGGTCACGCTGCGCGGGCCGATTCTCGAAAAGGAAATCGATGACATACTGCGTGCTGTAGGTGATGTTCGGGGCGTGGTGGATGTGAACGACGAGCTCGAGGTTCACAAGGAATCGGCTGGAGTCCCGGGTCTCCAGGGGCCCGGCAAACGTCCGGGGGCAGCCTGGGGCTTTGCTCGCTATAACTGGAGCCCGACTCACCGCGTCGTCGCGACCGGCGTGGGCAGCGGACTCGCTGTCTGGGGGCTGACACGGCGGCGAAACCCTGCGGCCGTTCTGGCCTCCCTTGCAGGCATGGCCTTCGCACTTCGCGGAGCCACGAACCAGGAGTTGCGCCGGATCGTCGGCCTGGGCGCCGGACGAAAAGCCGTGACAATCCACAAGACAATGACGTTCAACGTCCCCGTCGAGCAGGTCTTTCAGGTTTGGGACAACTATGAGAGCTTCCCGAAGTTCATGACCAACGTCAAGGAGGTACGCGATCTGGGCAACGGCCGTTCCCACTGGGTCGTCAGCGGGCCTGCCGGCACGACGGTCGAGTGGGATGCCGAGATCACCAGGCGGATTCCCAACCAGGTGATCGCGTGGAAGAGCCTGCCCGGTTCCCGCGTTCAGCATTCCGGGATTGTTCAGTTCAGATCCTTAGGCGAGGACAGGAGCAAAGCCGATATCCGGCTCTCGTATAACCCGGTCGCGGGGGCGATGGGCCACTTCGTCGCCAGCCTGTTCGGTTCTGACCCGAAGAGCGAGCTTGATCAGGACTTGCAGCGCTTCAAGCAACTGGTTGAAGGCGAAGTGCAGGTTACGGGGACCACGGTAACGGGAACGGCTTCCAAGAAGAGCCGAAAGTAATTCGGCATTGCCAGGTGGATCAAGTCGACGATCGAGCCACGCGAGTAAGCCCTCAATCTTCGCACGGCGAGGCTCCGAAAGCGCCACAGAGCCGTAAGCGCAGCGCCTTTTGCGGACCGTCAGCGGACGGGGAGCGCGTCGGGTGCGTGCCTTCAGTACGAATCGATCTTGGTTCCGGTTCGCACCCGA
>JBHGBF010000028.1:0-76679 GCA_041946865.1 Acidobacteriota bacterium
CTGCCAATGGTACTGCCCAAAACCGACCAAACTGGCGCCATTTTAAACCGGCCGTGATAGCCTTGCTTAGTCGGGACAAAACGCAAGCTCCCCTCCGGGTAAAAACCCTTAAGTCAACAGTGTTGCGCCTAAAGGCAGCACTACAAACAAGACTGAGGGATTACTCGGGCAGAAATTTAGAGTTGCTCTTGTTATAAATTTAGAGTACTCTAAATTTGAACACGAGAGGTACCTTCTGCATGCTGACGAGCACCGTCGAAGATTACCTGAAGGCCCTGTTGCGGATCGAGGAAAACCAGGAACGGGTGAGCACCTCGGACGTGGCGCGCACGCTGGCGGTCGCGGATTCAAGCGTCACCGACATGCTGCACAAGCTCCACAAGGCGGGCTTGCTCGAGCATCGTCCTTACTATGGGGCGACACTGACGGAAAAGGGGCGGAAGACCGCTCTGAAGATCCTGCGCCGCCACCGGCTGGTCGAACTGTTTCTTCACGACGTCCTGGGTTACGGTTGGGAAGAGGTGCATGAAGAAGCGGAAAAGCTTGAGCATGTGGTTTCGGATTTGTTTATTGAGCGGGTCGACGAACTGCTGAAACACCCGGCAAGGGACCCCCATGGGGAGGCGATCCCGGACGCCGAAGGCCGGCGGGCGGAGGAGGAAGGCGCCTGTCTGGCCGACGCTGCTGCCGGAGACTATGAGATTGTCCGGATCACCAACGGTCGGACCGGTTTGTTCGACTACTTGGAAGCCGAAGGATTGCGTCCCGGCGGGCGCCTGAAACTGATCAAGAAGACCCCCTTCGGCGGCCCTCTGGTGTTGAAATCGGCGGGCAGCCGGAAGCGGGTCCATCTGGGCTCGGAGGCGGCCATGAGCATTTACGTGAAAAGAGCATAGTCGATCTGGGGTTTGTCATGATTCCATTCCTCACGGTACTATTGACGGCCATCTTGGCTTTTCTGATCTGGTGGCTCATCCGGCCGGGCGGCATCCTGGAAAGGTGGGGCCGCCTGAGGCTCGTATCCAGGCGAATCTGGATTGAAGACGCTTTGAAATATCTTCACACCTGTGAGTACGAGCGGCGGGATGCCGACCGGGAAGGCTTGGCGGAAGCGCTTCAGACTTCCGGCGCGCGGGCCGAACGTCTGATCGGAATACTCGAAGCCCAGAAGCTCATTACACGGCAAAACCTGGTCCTGCGCCTTACTGAAGCCGGCCGGGATTACGCGGTCCGAGTGGTGAGGGCCCACCGTGTCTGGGAGCGCTACCTGGCGGATGAAACCGGGCTGAACGAAGCGAACTGGCATCGCGAAGCGCATCGCCGGGAACACAGACTGACCGATCAGCAGGTGGACCTTCTGGCCGCCGGGATGGGTAACCCGGCCTACGACCCGCACGGAGACCCTATCCCCACCGCCGCCGGAGAGCTCCCGCCTCACAGCGGCCAGCCCCTGACCAGCCTGCGGCCGGGCGACTGGGCGGTGATCGTTCACGTGGAAGATGAGCCCGAGCCGCTTTACACGCAGTTGGTGGCAGCCGGAATGCGTCCAGGCGTGGAGGTTCAGCTGCTTGAATCGGCCGAGCAGCGGGTGCGCCTGTGGACCCGGGATGGCGAGCAGGCGCTCGCGCCGGCGGTCGCCGGCCTGCTCTCGGTCCTGTCGCTCGCCGGGCAACCGGACGAGCGCGAACAGGGGGAGCTTCTGGCAAATCTGAACCCGGGAGAAACAGCGATCGTCCGCGCCATTTCTCTGACCTGCCGTAGACACGAGCGGCGCCGGCTGATGGACCTCGGCATCCTGCCGGGCACCGTGATCGAGGCCGTGTTGAAGAGTCCGGGGGGCGATCCGACAGCCTACCGGGTACGGGGCGCCCTCATAGCGCTGCGGGAAGAACAGTCACGATGGATCTACATTTCGAGAGAGGTTCGGGAGGCAGCCTGATGACTATTCCAGATCAAGCTTCGCCCTGCGCCACTTGCCCGGCTCATCGTATTGCGAACCTCACGAAGCTCGGCGTGGACATGGCTAATTACGACTTTGTCGTGGCTCTCGCCGGCAACCCGAATACCGGTAAGAGTACTGTTTTCAACAGCCTGACCGGGCTCCGCCAGCATACCGGAAACTGGCCGGGAAAGACTGTAAGCCGCGCGGAAGGCGCGTTCTCGTACGAAGGCAAGCGCTACAAGATAGTCGACTTACCCGGCACCTACTCGTTGCTATCGACCAGCCATGACGAAGAGATCGCCCGCAACTTCCTGCTCTTCGGGCAGCCTGACGTGACGGTCATCGTAGCGGATGCGACCCGCCTCGAGCGCAACCTGAACCTGGCTCTGCAGGTTCTCGAGATCACCGACCGCGTGGTCCTATGCCTCAACCTGATGGATGAGGCGAGGCGGCGCGGCCTGAAGGTGGATGACCGGGCGCTAGCCCGGGAACTGGGAGTACCGGTAGTCCCGACGGCAGCTCGGCAAGGTGAAGGCATCCTGGCGTTGCTGGCGGCGATGGCGGACGTGGCAACCGGCAAAGTGGTCTGCCGTCCCTACCGGCTGAAGAATGAACCACCGACTCTCAAGCGCGCTCTCGAGCAACTGACCGGGCAATTGCGGGTCGTTTACCCGAACCTCCCGAATGCCCGCTGGGTGGCGCTTAGGCTGCTGGAAGGTGATCAGAGGATCGTGGAAGCGGTCGAAACGGGTGAACTGGCCGCGCTGGCCTCCGGACAGTCGACGCCCGCGGAGAGACCCTCGCTGACCGTTGTGCAGGAGGCCGTATGAGCAGCGTGCCAACGACTCAGGAAGTCCTCAATGCCGCCTCGACGCTTCGATGGCAGGTTGGGGCAAGCGTGCACGACTCGCTCATGGAGGCCCTCTATACCGAGGCTGCGCGCATTGCGGACAAGGCCGTCACGCGCAGCGGGGAGCAGCCGAAATTCGATCTGGATCGGACCATTGACCGCATTGTAACCAGCCGCTGGACCGGCTTTCCCATTATGCTGGTGCTGCTGGCCCTGGTCATGTGGCTCACCATCGCCGGGGCGAATGTGCCTTCGGGCCTGTTGGCCTCGCTCCTCCTGGACACCATCTACCCGGCGCTGAAGTCACTGGCGGTTTCAGCCCATTTCCCCTGGTGGTTGTCGGGTCTGCTGATCGACGGCATGTACCTGGCGATGGCATGGGTCGTGAGCGTCATGCTTCCTCCCATGGCCATTTTCTTCCCGCTGTTCACCCTCGCTGAAGACTTCGGCTACCTGCCCCGCGTGGCCTTCAACCTGGACCGCTTCTTCAAGAAAGCGGGCGCCCACGGCAAGCAGGCGCTGACCATGAGTATGGGTTACGGCTGCAATGCCGCCGGGGTAGTTTCAGCGCGCGTGATCGACAGTCCCCGGGAGCGCTTGATTGCCATCCTGACCAACAATTTCGCCATCTGCAACGGCCGGTGGCCGACGCAGATCCTGATAGCCAGCATTTTCATCGGGTCGCTGGCCGCCCCGCACTGGGCCGGGCTTCTCTCGGCCGCCGCGGTGGTCGGGATCGTGCTGCTGGGGATCGCGTTTACGTTTCTTGTTTCCTGGGTGTTATCACGAACCTGGCTGCGCGGCGAGGCGTCGGCATTCAGCCTCGAGCTGCCGCCCTACCGCCCTCCGCGGATCCTGCAGACGATCTACACCTCGCTGATTGACCGGACCCTGATTGTGCTCTGGCGGGCAGTGGTTTTCGCGCTCCCGGCCGGTGCTGTCATCTGGCTGGTTTCGAATATCCGGCTCGGCGACCTGAGCGTTTCCGAGCACCTGATTCGCTGGTTTGACCCGTTCGCGCTCTTCATTGGATTGAACGGGGTGATTCTGCTCGCCTATATCATCGCCATACCGGCCAACGAGATCGTAATCCCGACGGTGCTGATGCTGACCGTGCTGAACGCCCGGCTCGCCGGCGTCGGCTCGGGCGCGGGCGTCATGTTTGAGCTGGATTCGATGGAGGCGACCGCCGACGTGCTCAAGGCCGGCGGCTGGACCGTGCTGACCGGCGTCAATCTGATGATCTTCAGCCTCTTGCACAATCCATGCTCCACCACGATCTACACGATCTACAACGAGACCCGAAGCGCCAAGTGGACCGCGGTGGCCACTTTCATGCCGATCGCCCTCGGCCTCTTCGTCTGCTTCCTGGTGGCCCAGGTGTGGGAGATTTTGTGACTGTTCGGAAAAGCCCGCGCCCGACTCGCCACCAGAACACGTCTCGTCACCTTCTCCGTAATCTCTCATCGACAAATTACGGGAACTGCAACCGGCTTGCGGCTTGGCCGGCTCGGCACATACCATATAAGCTCTGTGATCAGGAAGGAGTGCCTATGCTGAAACGGATTTCCCCGCTGCTGAGCCCTGACCTTCTCGCCGTTCTGTGCCGCATGGGGCATGGGGATGAGATCGTGCTTGCCGACGCTCACTTCCCCGGTGAGACCTACGGAAAACGAGTGATTCGCGCTGACGGAATCAGAATCGCTCCTCTGCTGGACGCCATTCTGCCGCTGTTCGAGCTGGACAGTTACGTGGATGCGCCCGTCGTGATGATGACCCCGGTCCCGGGTGATCAGTTCGACCCGGCCGTGGAGCGCGAGTATCGCGCGGCAATCGACCGTCACGCCCCACAGACGCCAAAAATCGCGCGCATCGGCCGCGCCGAGTTTTACGAGCGCACGAAAGGGGTCTTTGCCGTCGTGATGACCGGTGAGACCGCCAAATACGGGAACATCCTGTTGAAAAAGGGCGTCACGCCCTACCAGCAGGATTAGGTGTTGAAAAGGTCCTCGGACTGGCGGCGCGAACCGGGACGGGGACAGGTGATCATCGTCCGGTAGCGGATGACCCGACGCGCTCCGCTAGACCGACGTTCCGCTGTCCGCTTGTAGTTCCGCCTTCAGTCCGGTTTTTGCAAACGTAGATCCTACTATCGACATAGCTCTGAAGAGCCCGCCAGAAGGCGTAGCTACGAACGGGTCAGGGAGCGGCAGAGGGAGGCCGGCGCCTTGTCAGGAGCCCTTCCCCGGTCAGTCCGTCGTCCCGACCTGTGCCAGGCGCATCGGCATCGAGCGGAGCCGCAGGCCGGTCGCGGCAAACACGGCGTTGCCGATGGCCGGGGCCAAACCGATGATCGGGGTCTCGCCTCCGCCCGCCGACGGGATGTCCGTCTTGTTCATCAAGTGCACGTCGATCTTCGGGACGTCCCTGAATCGGGGCGCCCGGTAGGCCGTAAAACTCCCGTTCAGGATCTTGCCATCCTCGAACTGGATTTCCTCGAACAGCGCGCCACCGAGCGCCATCATGATGCATCCCTGGACCTGGGACAGCAGTCCTGCCGGGTTGAGGATCGGCCCGCACTCAAACACCTCGCAAACTTCACGGACACGGATCTCAGCTGCCTTCCGGTCGATCGCAACCTCGACGCAGGTGGCGACCACCGAATTCTTCTCAGTCCCGCAGGCCAGCCCTACTCCCAGCTCGGGCGTCACTTTTTTCACTCGCTCGGCCCAGCCGAAACGCTGTGAGGCTTCCTGCAGCACGGCGCGCAGCCGGGGGTTCTGCAAATGTTTCAATCTGAAGCTGAGCGTGTCAAGGCCAGAGGCGGCGGCCAGCTCGTCCATGAACGACTCACGGGCGAAATTGTTGCCCGTGGCGGCCAGGCATCGGTAGGAGCCCTGGGGCACAGGTGAATCGGAGCCGACCGGCACAATGCGGGTATTCGGCACCTCGTAAGGAGTCGCAATGGCGGCAGGTCCTCCGTTGATATTGGTGAACTCCCAGGCGACCAGGGACTGATTGCGATCCAGGCCCGCCTTGCATTCAATGACCGCAGCGGGCCGGCAGTAAGCCCAGGTGAACTCCTCGTTGCGAGTCCAGCGGACCCAGACCGGACGGCCTGCGGCCTTCGCTATCCGGGCGGCCTCTACGGCGGCCTCCGCGCTATGCTTGCCGCCAAATCCGCCGCCCATGTCCGGAATAATGACCCGGACACGCTCGGGGGGCACGCCACAGGCCTGTGCCACATCTCGTCTGGCGCGGAACGGCCCGTCACATCCGGCCCAAACGGTCACCTTCCCGTCGCTGCTCCATTCCGCGACCGCGGCGCGCGGCTCCATTGGGGCGTGCTGAATGTAGGCCAGGGTATAAGTAGCGCTGACCGTTTTCGCGGCAGCGGCAAACCCTTGCTCAATGGATCCCGTGGCGTTTGGGCGGGCCCGGCTATAGTCAACGTGTTCCTTGAGATAACTGTGCAGATTCCGGTTCGACACCGGACGCGGCGCAGTCTTCCACTTCGCTGTCTTGGCAACCGCCTCCAAGGCCTGGGTAGCACGATGCGATGACGGGGCGGCCAATCCCACAAAACCGCCGTCGCGGACCACGACCACGTCTTTCATCGCTTGCGCCGGCGAAAGATCGATAGATTCGAGCGTAGCCCCATAGGCGGGCGCCCGCAAGACTCTGGCGTAGAGCATGTTCGGCCGGATGATGTCCGAAGGAAACTGGTGTCGGCCCGTTATCAGATCCTGAGCCCCCGGCTTGGGGATGGACTGACCGAGCACCTTCCAGTCGCTGACGGCCGTTACGGCGACGTTTGGCCTCACATTTCCGGCAAAAGCCGTGACCACTTCCCTGGATTTGGCAAGGTCGGCATACGTCATCGACTGCCCGGTGGACTTGTTGGTGATGACGCCGTTGTTCACCTCCAGGCTGGCCGGGTCGACCTGCCACTGGCGGGCGGCGTGCTCGGTCAACAGCACGCGAGCCGTGGCCGCGGCCTGACGCATTGGAGGCACGTTGGCCGGAGTCGTGCGGCTGCCGGCTGTAATGCCGTCATCAGGCACAACGTCAGTGTCTGCCATGATCAGGCGGATTCGCTCCACCGGGACACGCAATTCTTCGGCCGCCGCCTGCGAAAGCTCCGTGCGAGGGCCCTGGCCTTCCTCTACCTTGCCGCTTAGCGCCGTGATCGTTCCGTCCTCGTTCAGGTGCACCCGCGCCACTATGCTCGTGTCCGGCGTGCCTCCAAAACCCTGCGCTAAGGCCCGCCGGTCCGTTACCGTGATCAGAATCCCGGATCCGAGAACCTGTAGAAAGCCGCGCCGGCTGAGAGAAGCGGCGTCTGTCTGAAGAAGCGAAATCGGTAGCTTGCTTTCCATGGCCTTTACCTCCCCGCCTTCGCAGCTCGACGGACCGCATTCGTGATCTTGACGTAACCGTTGCACCGGCAGATGTTTCCGTTCATGCCGGCGACGATCTCCTCGTCAGTGGGATCAGGCTTCTCACGAAGCAACGCAACCGCTGACAGGATCATGCCGGGAGTGCAGTAGCCGCACTGCATAGCTCCCTCCTCCAGAAACGCCTGCTGGACCGGGTGAAGCTTACCGTTCCCGGCAAGTCCTTCGATTGTGACGATCGATCTCCGGACCGCGGCCGATACCGGGAGGCGGCAGGAGAAAACGCGTTTTCCGTCTATCAGGACAACACAGGCGCCACAGCGCCCCTCGCCGCATCCGTACTTCGTCCCCGTCAGATGCAGGTCTTCCCGCAGGACATCCAACAGCTTGCGCTCCGGATCTGTGGTCACAGTCCTTTCCACACCGTTGACATTAAGCACGAGGGTCACATCCATGGGCAGACTCCTTGGGGCTATTTTAGTTCAGAAGGACACTCCAGCAGAGATTTCCACTGATTCTGCTCGAGGAAACTGCCGGGCACATTCGCTTCCATTTCCTGGAAGAGCGCAAAAGGCACCGAAACGGTGACCAGGCCTCTGCCCAGACGTTTGAGCTGGCGGCGGGCGGAGATGTCATTGAGGCCGACGACGGCGCGCGGAGTCGAGGAACGGGCCTCTCTGTAAGTGAAGATCCCGATCGACTGGCAGCCGGCGGCATGGGGGATAATCGCGTTTTCGCTGTCAGGACGGTCGTAGTTGGCCATGACGACCAGTGCAGACATCTGGTCGGCATCAGCCAGGAATACGACCACGACGGGCTGTTCGTCCTTCTCGAGCTGCTGCAACTGCTTAAAAACGACGTACCGGGCGGGGACATCCATGATCGGCAGGCTGCTCTCCACCCAATGCTTCACCAGTTCGGGCGTCTTCCGGTAACGCTCGCCGTGCAGAAAGTGCTCCCGCAACTCGCCTCGCATCCACGAGGCACACTGGTCCGCGATCGCTTTTCCCGCCTTAGACTTCTCGTTTCCGTCCGACAAGAACCTGCAGAAAGAACTCACGCCGCCGGGAAAGCCGACATAGGCATTCCCAAAGCCGAGGCCGACGCCGCCACCCCAGCATCCGAAACTCCCTCGGCTGAAGGCGGCAACACGGCCGCGTTCGGCCACAGTCCCGAAAATCGCCATCACGCAGCCCCATCTTCCTTCGGCAAAGAACAGCGCATTCGCGGGACGGTCGTCCGTCCAGAGGATGGCGACGGGCTGGTATTTCAGTTTCAAGGCTCGGGCGAGAAGGCTCTCCATGGGCGCCGGATTGTAACACAAATGCCTTATTTCACTCGGATAGTCACTTGACAACTGGAACAGGCTGAGAAATGTTGAGCTGACAAACGAGGGAAGCTTCGGGACACCTGCCCAACCGGCGAGTTGTGAGCGAGTCCCGGCTGGGCGAATTGCAAAACTTTGCGCCACCGAGTCGACGGGAAAGCGGGCTGCGCTTTGCCATCCCTCGCCACTGGTCCGTTCGGCGGCGGCGAGCGAATTGAGTGGAGACCTGGGCGGACCCTCAGACCCGTGAGGCGCTGATCCACGCATCCGGTGACAGTCGCCGCCTGGTTCGTGTCCGTGCGGCGGCGGCACTCGCCGAATGCCCTGCTAATCTGATTCCTGAGAGGTCGCGACCGAACGTCGAAGCGGCTCTGAACGAGCTCGAAAAGGCGCTCCGATCGCGACCGGACGACTGGGCGTCAAACTTCGACCTGGGCAATTTCTACCTGGACCGGGGCCGGCTGAGCGAGGCCCGGCTGTCCTTCGAGCGCGCTACTCGGCTGCGCCCCGACACACTCATGCCGTGGGTCAATCTTTCGATCACCTGTGCCCGGTCGGGCGACAATTTGGGCGCTGGCCAGGCGTTGCGCAGGGCGCTCCAAGTACAACCGGACAGCCCCGTCGCCAATTTCAATCTTGCGCTTTTGAAGGCTGAAGACGGTGAAACCGCCGAGGCTGAAAGGCTCTTACGGCAAGTTCTGAAAAGTGAGCCGGGGATGCATCAAGCAGCCTACAACCTGGCGGTTCTACTCGGCGAAAGAAAAGACTACCGCCAGGCGGTTCTCTGGTGCCGGCGAGCCGTGGCCTTGTGTCCGGAAGAAGGGCGCTACCGCGAGACTCTGGCCCTCTACCTCCAGCGAACAGGCCTGTCTACGCCCCCACCAACACGTCGTCAAGACGGACCGGGCGGTGTTCCCGATGGGACTGGGCGGCGGCCAGGGCCGTGACGACCGCCATGCGGGCATCTTCGCCGGTAACGGGCTCGGGAGCGTCGCGAAGAATGGCGTCGGTAAACGCCGACAATTCGGCCACGAAGCTGTCCGAGTACCGATCCATGAAGGAGCTCAAAGGGACATCGCGTCTGACGCCGCTGCTGTCACAGACAATAGCCTGGTTGGGATAGCTATTCAGCGTCATAATCGATCCCCGGCTGCCGAAAACCTCAACCCGCTGATCGACCCCGTAGGCGGTTTGCCGGCTGTTGTCGATCGACCCGATGACGCCGTTAGCAAATCGCAGCATGATCATCGCGGTATCGACGTCGCCTGCCCGGCCGATCCTCGGGTCGATTCGAACGCTCGCCGCTGTAAAGACCTCTTCGACTTCCGCGCCGATCAGATAGCGGGCCATGTCGAAGTCGTGAATCGTCATGTCCAAGAACAATCCGCCGGAGGTTCGGATGTATTTTATCGAAGGTGGAGCCGGCTCCCGACTGACGATGTGCAGCAGTGAGGGTTCGCCGATCTCCTGGGACACGATTGCTTCGCGCACGCGCTTGAAGCTCGGATCGAAACGCCGGTAAAAGCCCACCTGAAACTTCACGCCGGCCTTCGCCACGACCTGCAGCGTTTCGCCGATCTCCGCCAGCGAGTGAGAGATCGGTTTGTCACACAAGACATGCTTTCCGGCAAGGGCGGCCTGCCGAGAAATGACCGCCTGGGTGGCAATTGGAGTGCAGACCAGGACAGCCTCGATGCCTGGATCGCTAAGGGCGTCCTGGTAGTCATCCGATACCCGCGGGACATCAAACAAGCCCGCCAGGCGCTGGGCCGCCTCGTAATCGGTGTCGACGACCAGCGACAGCGTGGCGCTGGGGATGCGCTGCGCAAGGTTCTGGGCATGGATCCGACCCGTGCGCTCGGCGCCGATCAGTGCGACGTTGATTCCATCCGGCATAATTCTTCCGTTTCAGGTTCAACCTTACTCAGCGCCTCTTTGCGTGGTTTCTGGCTTCAGAATTTTCGCGACCATTCGGGGAGCCAGCGCTCGATGACCACCTTGGTCTGAGTGAAGAACTCGACGGCATGCTTGCCCTGCGCATGCAAAGTCCCGAAGAAGCTGTTCTTCCATCCGCTGAAAGGGAAAAACGCCATAGGTGCAGCCACGCCGATATTGATCCCGACGTTGCCGGCCTGTGCTTCATAGCGGAACTTGCGGGCGGCGGCTCCGCTGATCGTGAACAAGCAGGCCATGTTCCCATACTCGCCGCTGTTAACCAATTCAATGGCTTCCTCGACTGTCCGGACATGCATCAGACCGAGCACGGGGCCAAAGATTTCCACGGTCGCCAGGATCCCGCCCGGTCGAATGCCCTCGAGCACGGTGGGACGCAGGAAATTGCCTCTTTCATAACCGGGAATCACGACTTCCCGGCCGTCGACCACAATCTCTGCCCCCTCCTCCAGACCCTTACCGATCGAGTTGGAAATGCGCGCTTTGCTTTCCGGGCTGATGACAGGGCCCATCTGCACGCCCGGATCCAGGCCGTACCCCACCACCCGGCTCGCGGCAGCCTCAGCGAGCGCTGGCCGGAAAATGCGGTCGGCTTCCCCCACGGTAATCGCCAGCGAGGCCGCCAGGCACCGTTGCCCGGCGTTCCCGAAGGCACTATCGGCAATGATGCCCGTGGTTATCGCCACGTCGGCGTCAGGCAGGACGATCAGGGCATTCTTGGCTCCTCCCTGCGCCTGTACCCGCTTGCCGTTTGCGGCGGCGCGAGCATAGACATGCCGTGCCACCCGGGTCGATCCCACAAAGGTCACGGCCTGAACCGCCGGATGATCAAGCAGCGCATTAACCGTGTCCGCGCCACCGTTCAGGAGATTCACGACTCCCGCGGGAAACTCCGTTTCCTCCACCAGACGAAACACTTTCTGCAGCGTGATCGGGGTCCGTTCCGAAGGCTTGACAATGACCGTATTACCGCAGGCCAGGGCGTAAGGCAGATACCAGAAAGGAATCATGCCGGGGAAGTTGAACGGGCAGAGGATGGCGGCCACGCCGACCGGTTGGCGGATCATGTACTCGTCCACACCCGGCGCCGCGTCCTCGCAAAAGTCACCCATCATCAGGCTGGGAATCCCGCAGGCCACTTCGACATTCTCGATGGCCCGGCGCATTTCGCCGCGCGCCTCGTCAAGGGTCTTGCCGTTTTCCATCGTGATCGTGCGCGCCAGATCCTCGAAGTTGGCCTCGAGCAGGGCTTTCAGTTTGAACAGAAACTGAATTCGGGTGGGGGCGGGGACTCGTCGCCAGGCAGGGAAGGCGGCCTCGGCGTGACGGACCGCCCGGTCGACCTCTGGGGCAGGCGTGAGCGGGACACAGCCGAGCAGGTCGGCCGTGGCGGGGTTACTGACCTGCAGATATTCCGCGCCTCCGGGCTCCACCCAGGCACCGTTCACGTAATTGAGAAGGTTGGTTTGACTAAGCATGGCTTTTGTCATTTGGGTTTTTGATCCGAAGCGGTTGCCGCTACTCCCCCGCCTCGAAGAAGTATCTCTCCTTCTTGCGCATTTCTTCCCAGGCCTTCCTGGCTTCCCGCACTCCGGGCATCTCGCTGACCTCAGCGACGTGGACGTCCCACCAGCTCTCGTACCCGGGCACCCCGACATAGCGGTCGCTGTTGATCGTGATCACCGTAGTCCGGTCGGTCTTCCTGGCTTCTTTCAAGGCGGAGGCCAGGTCCTGGTAGGTCAGGCAAGGAATGACGTGGGCGCCCAGGCTGCGGGCATTAGCGGCAAAATCGATCAGAAGAGGCTCGACCTCCTCGCCGGCGGAGTCTCCGGGCAAGACACCGTCTTTCCTATACGCGTACCGCGTCCCGAAGCCGTCCTGGCCGAGCGAGCGGCTCAAGCCTCCGATGCTTTTGAACCCCCCATTGTCAATCAGAACCACGATCAGCTTGTAACCTTCCTGGATCGAGGTGGCGAGATCGGACGAGAGCATGAGGTAGCTGCCGTCACCCACAATCACGTACACGTCTCGCTCCGGCGCCGCCATCTTCGCGCCCAGGCCTCCGGCGATCTCATAGCCCATGCAGCTGTAGCCGTACTCCATATGGAAATTCTTGGAGTGGCGCGCCCTCCAGAGCTTATGCAAATCTCCCGGAGCGCTGCCGGCGGCATTGATCATGATCGCATCCGGACCTGATAGCTCGTTGACGGCTCCCAGAATCTCGCCCTGGCTCGGCAAGGGCTCGTTTCGTATACCGTAAATCCGATCGACCTCTGCCTCCCACTCGTCGTGCAGGCGGCAGCTCTCCAGGCGGTACTGCCCGTCAACCTGCCAGCCCTCCAGCAGGCTGCCCATTTCCTGTAACGTCACGCGGGCATCCCCGATCAGGCACAAGGCAAAGTGTTTTCCGGCATCGAAACCGGTTACGTTGATATTAATAAAGCGAACGGCTGGGTTCTGAAACGCGGTCTTGGAGGCGGTGGTGAAATCGCTATAGCGGGTTCCGACGCCGATGATCAGGTCCGCATCACGGGCGATCCGATTGGCGGCCAGCGTCCCGGTCACTCCGACAGCGCCCAGGTTTAACGAATGGTCGTAACGAAGGCTTCCCTTCCCGGCCATCGTCTCGCCCACGGGAATGCCGGTTCGGTCGACCAGCTCGCGCAGCGTTTCGGTCGCGTCCGAGTAAATCACCCCGCCCCCGGCAATCAGCATGGGGCGACGGCTCGCCCGGATCAGCTCCACGGCGCGCACGATCGCCTCGCGGTCAGGCCGATTACGCGGAATCCTCCACACCCGGCGGCGAAAGAACGCTTCCGGGTACTCGAACGCCTCCGCCTGAACGTCCTGGGGTAGCGCGAGGGTCACAGCGCCGGTCTCAGACGGGCTTGTCAGGACGCGCATCGTCTCCGGCAACGCGGTCAGAAGCTGGTCGGGACGGTTGATGCGGTCCCAGTACCGGCTCACCGGCTTGAAACAGTCGTTCACCGAGATGTCCTGGCTCTGCTCCCACTCGAGCTGCTGCAGGACGGGCGCAACGTTGCGCCGGGCAAAAATGTCGCCGGGAAGGAGAAGGACCGGAAGGCGGTTGATCGTAGCGACAGCCGCACCGGTGATCATGTTCGTGGCGCCGGGACCGATGGAGGAAGTGCAAACCAGCGTCTGAAGCCGGTTCTTCACCTTCGCATAGGCGACCGCGGTATGCACGGCCGCCTGCTCGTTCCGTGACTGGTAATAGCGGAAATCAGGCATCTGCTGCAAAGCCTGGCCAATACCGGCGATGTTGCCATGCCCGAAAATGCCGAAGCACCCGGCGAAAAACGGCACTTGTACGCCATCACGTTCGACCTGCTGTTGTTTCAAGAAAGCAAGGAGGGCCTGGGCCATAGTCAGGCGCCGAGTCGCAGGCGCGGTCATAGTTTTCTTGCCTCCGTCAGGTTATAGACAGGCACCCGCGGGTCAGGGCTTGCGTACGAACCCTTCACCCACGCGTACTGGGGGTCGTCAGTCGCGGCCAGGCTCTGGGCGCTGCCCGCCAGGACGTTCAGATAGTAGGTGGTGTAACCAACCGGGCTTGAAACGGGATGATAGCCTTCCGGGATCAGCACGACATCATGGTCGCGGGCCGTGACCGTGGCGTCGATCGGGCGTCCTGCCAACTGCAACGGCGAATCCGGCCCCGTGTAGACCCGCTGCAGGGCGTAGCCCCCCGGCCGGTCGAACCGGTAGTAGTAGATCTCGTCCAGATCAGCTTCGACCAGGGCGCCGGCGGCGTCTTCCCGATGGCGGTCGTGCTTGTGCGGGGGATAGCTCGACCAGTTTCCGCCGGGCGTGTAGACCTCGACCACCACGAGCCGTTCGGAAGGAAATCCCGGCGGCATGATGTTGTTGATCTGGCGTGTGGCATGGCCCCCGCCGCGGATTTCGACGCCCACCTGATCGGGAGTCACCAGGTGAGGGGGGAAGCTCGATCCCGCCGCGGCAGAAGCGATGGCCCATTCGCAGGGGGTAACGGCGCCGACGCAGAACGTGGTGTACGGCGGCAAATAGAGGGCGTAGGGAAGACCGGCGAAGACATCCGGACGCCGGCCTGCTCCGTGCCAGTCTCCGCGGTTCGAGCTGACATCAAGCACCCCACTGAGCACTACCAGGGCCAGTTCCTGCCCGCCCGTCTCGGACTGCCATTGTCCACCGGCGGCCAGTCGTCGGACCTGGAACCAGAGCGTATCCCAGCCCGCCTCTTCCGGGCGCACCTCGACAATCACGGCCGGGTCGTCGGATCGGCCGGGATGAATCATGAGGTTCGTGGAGTCGTACTGTTTCATGGCACAACTGAAGGAGGAAGCCGCCTCGCACGCGCGTCAGCCTTCACCCTTCGCCCTGCTTCACATCCGGATTCGGCAGCATGAAGTCCCGCACCACGGCCATCAGGTCGTGAACGGCTTCAATAAAGCCGCGCAGCGTGCGGACCGTGGCCCCAAATCCGTCGAACTCGGCGAGTGTCATCCCGTCCGGATCATAGGCTCGCCGGAAATCAGGGATCATCCGGTAGAGGGCATCGATGATTTCCGGGCTGACCGGACGGTCGATCGTCCTCTCCACTTTCAAGTCTGAGGCATTCGCCTTGCGTGCCCACTCGCAGGGCATCGAATGGATGAAATCGCCGCCAATCAGCTCCGTCCAGTGCCCCAAATGACGGTAAGCCGCCACAAGCAGCCGGGCCCGGTAACCGCGTTCCTGAAAGATGCCGTATGCCCGCTTGAACGTCGCAATCCCCGCCCACCTCAGGTAGGACGGATCTATATCGATCTCGTCCCGCCTGGCCAGGACTTGCATCCAGTCATCATTGCGTCCCACCATGATGGTCGCCACCGGCGACATGTGAGCGATGTCCAGACCGCCGGCCTCGCGGCGTTCCAGGCCGCGCTCAACAGCTTCCGCTACGGCCACAGCTTGAGAAACGGAAAAACTGACGGTCGCGTTAATGCTGACGCCCCGGAACGTGGCCTCTTCGATGGCCGGGATCCCCGCCGCTGTCGCCGGGATCTTCACCTGCATGTTGGGAGCAAGCGAATTGAAGTGATCGGCTTGTTGGACCAGGGTCTGGGTATTGCGGTAGTAGGCGGGGTTCGTCTGGATTGAAAGCCTCCCTTTCTTGCCCTGGTGCCGCTCGAATACAGGCAGAAGCAACCGGGCGCCGTGGGTGGCTATCTCCTCGATCAGCCGCCACGCAATCTCCGTCTCCGACCAGGTGGCGTTGCGCGTGATAATGCGGTTCAGCCGCTCACGCCATTGCGGCATCTCCTTCTTCAGCACTCCCAGTACGATCACTGGATTGGTGGTGGCGCCGACAGCGCCGTGCTCAAGGCCGTACGACAACTCCTCAGTGGAACAAGAGTCGTTCCAGTAATCGGTAGGAGTGCTCGAGACCATCTGACGCAGGGGACTTAAAGCGACTTCAGGCATGCCCTTCTCCAGAAAACTAGAAGTCTGATAGTTTCAAGCTAGCTGAGAACAGACGAAAGAACAAGGAAAGCGGGCGCCGCGGAGCCGCAAGCACAGCGCTTTTCAGCGGACCGTCAGCGGACGGGGAGCGCGTCGGGTGCGTGCCGTTAAGGAGTGCCCATTTCGAACGGTGCAGTGTCGAAGCCGTTACGAGAACCGGGTTCGCTTCCAGAGGGCGGCGGTGCAGACGGTCAGGACCGCCACGGTCGCCGTCACAAGCACAACCATCCAAAAGGGGTTCATGCTCAAGTCCGGAGTAACGGTCCCGAGACCTAACCAGACGAAAACCGCCAGCGCGAGCACGATGATCAGGAAGTCCCACCAGGCGCGCTTGGGTGTTTCGCGCGACAGAGGGTCGTCCCCCGTAAGCGCCGCCTCGACACGGGCCGGGTCTATGCCGTAACGCCCGCATTCCCGCATCATGGCCGCCCGCCAGGAAGCCTGCTCTGAGTGAGGCGCCTCGGCGCGGCTGATGGCCACGGCCCCACCGACAATGATCAAAGAGCCGAGAATCACCATCAACTGATAGGGTGCGCCTTTTCCGTGAAGCTCGCCGAAGACCAACGCGCCCCAGGCGAGGCCCCAGAGCTGGTTCGTGTTCGAAAGCGGAATTCCCCGCGCTATACCCACATATTTAGCGGCGTACTGTTGGAAAAGGTCCCCAATCACCCAGCAAAAGCCGCCCAGGAAGAGCCAGAACAGCGAAGAACGCAGCGCGGAGAGCTCGCCGCTGAACACCGAGACCCCCCCGACAAAGGAAATGGTGAGAATACCGATAGTGACTAATTCGCCCAGGGTGAAAATCGTGACAAAGGAGAGCGGATTCATGCCGCTGATGTACGCCTTACGGTAGGGGATGTACATGGTGCCCCAGAGCAAGCCCGCGCCCAGCGCGGCCGCAAGGCCGGCGCCCGCCCGGTCAGACAGGCCGGCCGGTTGCTGGCTCGTCGCCAGGCCGAGCACGCATGCCCCTGCGACAATGGCAATGGCCCCCCCGAGGACTTTCGCCCACGGTCCAGCCCCCGCGCCCCGCAACTCCTTGAAAAGGAGGACGCCCCAGAAGAGGCCCACGAGGCTGTTCGTGTTCCAAAGGGGAAAGGCCACCGAGAGACCGATGTCCCGGATGGCAAAAATCGTCAGCGTGTTGGCCACCGCCCAGAGAGCGCCGGCCAGGATGGCCCAGGGGATCAAGTGCGGCTTCTCGCGCAGATCCCTCCACACGTAGGTAGTGCCCTTTAGCGCCATTGGCAGGGTCCAGCGGGCGACAAAGACACCGACCACCATGCCCATCGAGATCAGGAATGGGGAGAAGCCCAAGGTGACGAGCTTCGTCGGGGCTTCTGCCGCGCCCAGCCACGCCCCTGCCGCAAGCCCGCACATGACACCAAGCCGATGAAGAGAAAGCACACCAGTTTTGGGAAGAGTCGCCGAGCCTGTAGCCATTCGAGTCTCCTGCAAGCCGACCACGGACACAGGACCATGCTCAAGGAGGTGAAGTCCGTATCACGCGTTGGCTTGCGCTAGTGAATCAGCAGCAGCACCAGTATCCCGACGATCAAGACTCCGAGCGGAATCCAGAAATGAACATCGGTGAGAATCTGCCGCCCGATCGAATTTGTCACCTCGTCACCCTGTTCAATGAATGCCGCTGCCGCCGCTCAATTCCTTGGCCAGAGCGCCGACAACGGCTTTGGCATCCCCAAACAACATGAACGTTTTGTCGGCATAATACAGCTCGTTCTCGATGCCGGCAAATCCGGGATTCATCGTCCGTTTGATGGCAAAACACGTGCGGGCCTTGTCCGCGTCGATAATCGGCATCCCGTATATCGGGCTGCCCTTGTCGTGCCTTGCCGCCGGATTGACGACATCGTTTGCGCCGATCACGAGCGCAACGTCCGCTTCCGGCATCTCCGGGTTTATCGAATCCATCTCGATCAGCTTATCGTACGGGATTTCCGCTTCGGCCAAAAGCACATTCATGTGCCCGGGCATGCGCCCGGCCACCGGATGGATCGCGAATTTGACGTCAATGCCACGCCTGGTCAGCTGATCGAACAGCTCCCTGACCATGCGTTGGGCCTGGGCAACCGCCATCCCGTAACCCGGGATGATCACTACCAGCTGGGCCTGTTCGAGAATCTGGGCTGCCCCCTCGATTGTCTCGGTCTTCACGCTCTTCTTTTCGGCAACCGGCCCGGACGCGTGGACTTGCCCGAAGGCGCCGAAGAGCACGTTTGTGAAAGACCGGTTCATGGCCCGGCACATGATGACCGAAAGGATGAAACCGGAAGAACCGTCCAGGGCGCCGGCCGTAATCAGCAATTGATTGTCGAGGACAAAACCCATCGCCACCGCCGAGAGGCCCGCATACGAGTTGAGCAGCGAGATCACGGTCGGCATGTCCGCGCCGCCGATCGGTATGATCAAGAGGATCCCGAACAGGAGGGAGAGCGCTATGACGGCGGGGAACAGGATCGACCAGGTCGGGTTGATGACCAGCGCCACCCCGCAGCCTATCGCGATAGCAAGCAGCAGAAGGTTGACGACGTTCTGGCCTCGATACGTTACCGGACGTTGCGGGATCCAGGGCAGCTCCTGCAGCTTCCCGGCCGCCATGAGACTTCCGGTGAAAGTCAGGAAGCCCAGAATGATCTCCGCCGCAATAGCGGTCATGCGAAAGGCAGTCAGTTGTTCAGGGCCCTCCTGGAGCCACAGGTAGTACTTGGCCGTGCCGACCAGGCCGGCCGCCAGACCGCCGAAAGCGTGGGAAAGGGCCGTTCGCTGGGGAACGGCAGTGAGCGGTACCCAGGAGAGTGGAACACCGATCACCGTGCCGATGACGACGGCCACGGCGATTGATGTGTAATTGACCACGTCTGGATTAACCAGAGTGCCGATCACGGCAAGGAGCATGCCGCCCACGCCCGCGATGACACCGTGGCGGGCCGTTTTGGGGTCACTCATCCATTTCAGCGAGAATATGAAAAGCGCCGTCGCGACCAGGTAGGCGAACTGGATCAGGTACAAGCTCGTACTGTGCCTGGTCGTAACAAGGAGAATCAAGCTGTCACTCATTGTCGGCCAGGCTCCCTTTTCTTGAACATTTTCAGCATGCGGTCAGTGATCAAAAAACCGCTCACGATGTTGGTCACCGACGCCACGACGGCCACCAGCCCGAGCACGTTGATGTAGGTCGGATGCTGGCCGCCGGCCAGGATAATCG
The DNA here is from genome assembly GCA_041946865.1 of Acidobacteriota bacterium. Lineage (GTDB taxonomy): Bacteria > Acidobacteriota > UBA6911 > RPQK01 > RPQK01 > RPQK01. The sequence goes on from JBHGBF010000028.1 coordinate 19,201, forward strand.
ACCCGACAACCGCAATGGCCGAAATGGCGTTCGTCAGCGACATCAAGGGGGTGTGCAGGAGCCGCGACACTCGCCGGATGACTTCAAACCCGATGAACGTCGCGAGCATGAATACAAACAGCATCGACATGTAGTCGAAGGTCGGATCCTGGCCGGCCTGCGGTGTCGATGCTGTACCGGTCTGCAGAGTCGCCACGAGCAGCGGCGGATGAAAAATCATGATTGTTTCTCCGTTTTTCTACTTTCCATCACATCGGGGAGCGCAGCAACCTGCCTGCCTGTGCGTCGAGAGCACCAATCTGACCGGCGCCACAAGCAGGCAAGACACCCGCGCCCCCAGGGACTAGGACGCCTTGGCCAGGGCTTCCTTGGTCAGCGCATGACGGACTTCTCCCTCATGCGTGATTACCGCCTGGCTCAGGATTTCATCGCTCCAGTCACGGTTAAACTGATTGTCCTTCCAGAAGGCCATGACGAAAGCGGTCAGGTTGCGCGAATAGAGGGTGCTGGCATGGACCGGCATGGTCGAGGGAAGGTTCACGGGCGCAACGATTTTGACCCCGCCCTCGATGACCGTCTCGCCGGGCCGGCTCAGCTCGCAGTTCCCGCCCCCTTCCGCTGCCAGATCGACAATCAGTGACCCGGGGCGCATACTCCGGACCATTTCGGCGCTGATAAGCCTGGGCGCGATGACACCACGGATCAGCGCAGTCGTGATGACGACATCGGACACGGCCAACTGCTCGGCCAGCAGCTCCCGCTGCCGGCGGCGGTCGTCTTCGGACAGTTCCCGGGCGTAGCCGCCCCCGGCGGCTGCGCTTTCCTTGAGCTCAATGCCGACGTACCGGGCGCCGACGCTTTCGATTTGCTCCTTTACCTCCGGCCGCACGTCCGTCGCGGTGACCGCCGCACCCAGGCGCCTGGCCGTGGCAATAGCCTGCAACCCGGCCACTCCCGCCCCAATGACAAAGACCTTGGCCGCAAACACCGTTCCCGCGGCGGTCATAAACATGGGGAAGTACTTGGGCAACTCCAGGGCCGCCAGCAGGACACCTTTATATCCCGAAATATTCGCCATCGAGGACAGCGTGTCCATGCCCTGGGCTCGGGTCGTCCGGGGAATGGCGTCCGTGGCAAAGGCGGTGACCTTACGCGCCAGCAACTGCCGCACGACCTCCAGATGACGGGTGGGCATGAGCGTTGCTAGAAGCATGCTGCCCGGGCGCATCAGCTCTACCTCGTTGATTCTTGCTGAATCGACCAGGGGCGGTTGCACTTTGAGGACCAGGTCCGCTTCACCGTAAAGGGTCGCCGCGTCCGGGACCAGCGTCGCTCCGGCACTTGTATACACGTCATTGTTCAGGAAAGCGTTAACGCCCGCATCGCGCTCGATCAGCACTTCAATCCCGGCGCCGGACAGTTTCTTGCATGATTCCGGGACGAGAGCGACTCGGTTTTCTCCAGGCCAGATCTCTTTCGGCACACCGATTTTCATAACCTTCGTTTTTACAGGAAGATACTTTTGTTTGGAAGGATATCCGGGGTCGAAAAGGAAAGTCAAATAGAGGGTAAGCGCGCAGCCGGAATCTCTTCCAGTTTTTCCTGCGGATCAATCCAGAACCAGGCGGCGGCGGCGCCGAGGTAAAGGACGGCCACAGTGTAAAGGGGCGCGTTCCAGGAGTGCCAATGGTCGAGAAGAACGCCGACCACGACTGGGCTCAGGGCGCCACCAAGATTCCCAAAGGTATTCATGGCGCCGCTGATAACACCCGCGTTCCGGCGTCCGATGTCGAGGCAGGTGGCCCAGGCCGGAGCGACTCCGAGAGCCGAGAAACCGGCAGCAACGGCGACTGCGAGCGCGGCTCCAACCGGACCGGGCGCTGTTACCGCCCGCACAATGGCGACTGCCGCCACGGGAAGGCCGATCAAGCCAGGCAGCCTCCTCCCCAAACGCGGCCCCCATCTGGTCACCAGGGCGTCGCTTACCCACCCTCCGGCCAGCACTCCGACGGCAATCGAGAGCAACGGCAGGGCCGACAGCCAGCCGACTGCTTTCAGCTCAAATCCGCGGGCGCGATACAGATAGTGGGGAAGCCACGTCAGGTAGAAATACCAGCCATAGATTGTCCCGCAGTACATCAGGCAGAGCGCCCGCAGGCTGCGGTTGCTCCACAGCCGGCGCCACGGAACGCGGACGTGCCCGATTTCAGTCGCATGGCTGCCGATGGCCGCCAGCTCGGCTTCGTTCACGGCCGGATGAGCTCCCGGATTGTCCCGGAACCACCAGAACCACCCGACAGCCCAGATTATCCCTACCGCCCCGAACAGCGGAAAGACAGACCGCCAGCTGATGTATCCGAGAAGCGTCACGACCAGCGGCTGAGTCAGCGAGGCCCCGAGCAAGCCGGCCATTACGGTCAAGCCGAACGCCCGCCCGCGATCCCGCTCCGAAAGCCAGCGTCCGTAGACCCAGGCCATCGAGGGGTAAGCCCCTGCCTCTCCCATCCCAAAGAGCATTCGAATCACGAACAACAAAAGAAAATTCCAGGCCATCCCCGTAGCGGCCGTCATTAACGACCAGGCCACCACGATCCGGGTCAGCATCCAGCGCGCACCGAATCGGTCCACCAACCAGCCGCCGGGCACTTCAAACAAGGCGTATGCCGCCGTGTAAATGCTGAACACATAACCCATCTGCGAGTCGGACAAGGCAAGCTCCGACTTGATCGCCAGGCTCGCCGTCGAAATGCAGACCCGATCGAGATAGACAATCGCCGAGAGAAGCAGTGTGAGGACCAGAACGATGTGGCGGGCTCGCGTCGCCTCAGGCATGGCGTGAAGTTATAGCTGAGGTCGTCGCTGACCTGCAAGCACGCCAAGACGTGGCGAAAAAGGGTCCTCGACCGAGCGGTGTTTTACCGCCCGTTCGCACTCCCCCGCCCTCAGGCGGGTCTCCGCATATTTCTGGACCCCGTTACCTTTTCTCGCCCGTGATTACAGAGCCGCTTGCGGCTCTTCCTGTAACGCGTTCTAGCCCCGGTTGCGGTTGGCTGCGGGGTTACTGTTACGCGGCTCCGAAATGCGTATAAAGTGCAGGGCAACGAGGGGCCGAGGTTTTATCAGGCCGCGAGGCGACAGAGGCGCCGGCGCTTGCGGCTCGGTGACCACGTCACTACAATCGGCCCATGAGATTCGTCAGGCGGGATTTTCTCAAGATTTCAGGAGCGGTGCCGGGCTCTTGTCTCTTGAGTTCGGGCGCAGCACAACTCCGGGAACAGGCGGGAAAGCGACCGTTCAACGCGCCGTACCGGGACCTCCATCTGAACCGGGTGGCTTTTCCCATCGGCGGAATAGGCGCAGGGATGCTTTGTCTGGAGGGAACCGGGGCATTCTCGCACTTCAGCCTCCGTAACAAACCCGACATCTTTAACGAGCCGTGCACTTTCGCGGCGGTCTCGGTCAAGGGACTCGAAAACGGCGTCAAGGTTCTGGAGGGTCCGGTGCCCGACTGGAAGATTTTCGGAATGCGCGGCACGGGCAACGGCGCCGGCGGAACCAGCTACGGCTTTCCCCGGTTCAAACAGGCCGAATTCGAGGTTCGATTCCCCTTCGCCCGTGTGAGCCTCCAGGATCCCGACGTCCCGCTCGTCATTCAACTGACCGGATGGAGTCCATTCATCCCCGGAGATGCCGACAGCTCAAGCCTCCCGGTCGGCGGCTTCGAGTACGAATTCGAGAACACGGCAGGCCGCGACTTGTCTCTGCTCTTCTCGTACAACGCCAAGAACTTCATGGCCGTGGGGAAGACGGGAAACTCGATCCGCGCTTTCCCGCGAGGTTTCATTCTGGCGCAGGCCGGCGGCAAGGAGAAGCCCCAGGAGCAGGGCGAATTCGCCGCTTTTGTGGCTGAGCAGGCGGCGGTAGTCGACCACTGCTGGTTTCGCGGCGGCTGGTGGGACTCCGTGACCATGGTGTGGAAGACGATCCTCGAGCGTCAGCCCGTCTCTCGGCCCCCAGTAGAGGAGAAGGCGCCCGGCGCCTCGATCTTCGTGCCCTTTGATCTTCGAGCCGGTGAGAAGAAGACCATCCGCCTGATGTTCGCCTGGTTCGTACCGCAAACCGATCTCCGTTACGGGGAAGACCCGGAGGGTACCCCGGAGCCGAAAGGATGCGAGGGTGGCTCCCCCTGCTGCCCCGAACGGAAGTTCGACGTCCCCTGGTATGCCGGCCGGTTTGCCGGCATTGCGAAGGTGGCCGAGTACTGGCGCGACCACTACGATCAGCTCCGAGCCGGAAGCGCCCTCTTCCGCGACACTTTCTACGACACGACGCTGCCGCCCGAAGTCGTGGAGGCGATCGCCGCCAACCTCACGATCCTGAAATCCCCGACGGTACGGCGACAATGCGACGGCCGGCTTTGGTGCTTTGAGGGCTGCGGTGACGACTGGGGCTGCTGCCATGGCTCCTGCACGCACGTCTGGAATTACGCCCAGGCCGTTCCCCACCTGTTTCCCGAACTGGAAAGAAGCCTTCGCCAGTCGGAGTTCGGCGAGAGCCAGGACAAACGCGGGCACCAGACCTTCCGGACCGCCCTCCCCATCCGACCGACCACGCACAGCTTTCACGCCGCTGCCGACGGCCAGCTCGGCGGCATAATGAAAGTACACCGGGAATGGCGGATCTCCGGAGACGCGGAGTGGCTGAGAGACCTCTGGCCGCGCGTCAAGAAGAGCCTTGACTACTGCATTGAAACCTGGGATCCGGGCCACAAAGGGGTTGTCGAGGAGCCCCACCATAACACCTACGATATCGAGTTCTGGGGACCGGACGGCATGTGCACAAGCTTCTACCTGGGAGCGCTCACGGCCGCCATACGCATGGGAAGCGCCCTCGGCGAAGATACCACTCGCTATGCGCAACTGCTCGAAAAAGGCCGAGCCTTCATGGAACAGAGCCTTTTTGACGGCGAGTATTTCATCCAGCAGATCAAGTGGCAGGGGCTGAAAGCCAAGGATCCGGTAGAGGCCTCGAAGGGCGCCTGGAATTCCGACTACTCGCCCGAGGCCATCGAACTGCTGCAGAAAGAAGGGCCTAAATACCAGTACGGGAGGGGTTGCCTGTCGGACGGCGTCCTGGGCTTCTGGCTGGCCGAAATGTGCGGCCTGGGCAGGATCGTCAACCAGGATCAGCTGCGCAGGAATCTGAAGGCCATCTATCGCTATAACTTGAAGAAAGACTTGAGCGACCATTCCAACCCTCAACGTCCCTCCTATGCGATCGGCCGCGAAGGCGGACTCTTGCTCTGCACCTGGCCGAAGGGCGGGCAGCTGTCTCTGCCGTTCGTGTACAGCAACGAGGTCTGGACGGGCATCGAGTACCAGGTCGCTTCTCACCTGATGCTCGAAGGCATGCCTGAGGAAGGGCTCGATATCGTCAGGACCTGTCGCGAGCGGTATGACGGAGTCATCCGCAACCCCTTTGACGAGTACGAATGCGGACACTGGTATGCGCGCGCCTTGTCGAGTTACGGGCTGATCCAAGGCTTGACCGGCGTTCGTTACGATGCCGTGGATCAGACGTTGTACATCGATTCGCGCGTCGGGAACGATTTCCGCGCATTTCTCGCGACCGCCTTTGGCTTTGGGACTGTCGGCCTGAAGAACGGACGCCCGTTCGTGCAAATGAAATCAGGCCGGCTCGAGGTCAAGAAATGCGTCGTGTCGGGGAAGGAAACGGAGCTCGAACGGGGTTGAGGGCGAGGCCCGAAAGAGCCGCGCCGGAGTTACCTTAGTCCGAATTTGCCCCTGGAGATACTCGTCACACGGAGTCGAGCCGCCGGACTCCAGCGTGGTTCTGTGTACCGGCCCTTCGCGAAAAGCTCGTGATGGTCCCCCCGTTTGAGGTGCACCCGAAGACATGCCAGAATGGAGCAAAGCTTCCCAAGCTCTCAACTTCCCCAGGAGAGATTCATGGGTTACAGGAGTTCATATCGTACCCTCTCGCTCGCCGTCCTCTCGGTTCTTCTCGTCGGGTTCTCCACAGAGGCCATCAAACAGTTGAATCGTCCAAGCTTCTCGAAGGTCGACTTTCTGACTCGCGAGCAGGTGGCCTTTGTCCGCCCCGGCCTCCAGTTGACCGTGCAGGACGTGTCTGTCAACAACCGGACCGTTGCGGTGGTTTACCGAATCACTGACCCTCAGAGTTTGCCGCTTGATCGGCTGGGCGTCTTCACGCCCGGCGCCGTCAGCACCAACTTCGTTCTGGCCTATCTGCCACCCGAGCCGGCAGGAGTCCCCGACTATCAAGCCCTGACGCTTCGGCAGGTGACAAGTCCCCTGACCAACGTCACGACCCAGCAGCCGGGCACAGACCAGGGAGGGACGACCGAGGAGATAGAGCGGGGCACGTACCGGTACACCTTCAGGACCCAGCTTCCGGCGGAATTAGATCCGAGCGGCACTTATTCCGTCGGCATTTATGCGACCCGGGATCTGGCGGAATTTGATCTCGGTCCGTTTCACGCCAACCTGGTGGTGAACTTCAACCCGGCCAGCGGACAGCCGCAGACAGTTCACGATGTCGTGAGCAACGCCGCCTGCCGTCAATGCCATGATCCTTCCATCCCCGACGCGGCGGTGGAAGCTCACGGTGGCGCCAGGCAGAAGATTGAGTTGTGCGTCCTCTGTCATACCCCGCAGCTGTTGGACCCGGACACCGGCCAGCCCCTCGACATGAAGATCATGACTCACAAGATCCACATGGGAGAGCAGCTGCCTAGCGTGCAGGCGGGGCGGCCGTACCAGATCATCGGCTTTCAGCAGCGGACCATCGACTTTTCGCACGTGGTTTTCCCGCAGAGCATCATGAATTGCCAGACCTGCCACGGCGCCGGCCAAGAGGCGAACGAGCCGGGCGCTCCGGTGCAGCAGGAGGCGTTCCTGCTGCAGCCCGGCATGGAGGCTTGCGGGTCCTGCCACGACGACGTCAACTTCGCGACAGGCGAGAGCCATCACGGCATCCAGGTCACGTCAAATGCCCAGTGCCAGACCTGCCATCAGCCTTTTGGAGAGCACGAATTCGACGCTTCGATTCAGGGGGCGCACACTGTGGTGGCCGCATCCCAGCAACTCGAGGGGATCAACATCCAGATTCTGGACGTAACCAGTTCCGGTCCCGGACAGAACCCATCGGTCCTGTTCAGCATGAAAAACCGTGCCGGCCAGGTGATTACTCCGAGCACGCTCAGTTTCTTCAACCTGCTGATCGCCGGCCCCACGACCGACTACACCACGCTTATCAGCGAACCGGCTGCGACCGACTCAGTCGCCGCCGGCGAGAACTTCCGGTACACCTTCAAGGCGCCGATACCCGCCAATGCAGCCGGAACGTTCGCCGTGGGCGCCGAGGCCTATCGGAACCTCATGATCGACACGGGCGAACCGGAGTTGGCGCAGGTTCGCGAGACGGCTGAAAACCCTGTCAAGTATTTCGCGGTGACCGGCGAGGTTCAGCCAAGGCGAGTGGTCGTGACTGATGAACTGTGCGAATCCTGTCATGAAAACCTGGCAATACACGGCGGGATCCGCCATAACGCCACCGAGTACTGCCAGTTCTGCCACAATCCGACGGCCACTGACGCTTCCCAGCGCCCGGCCGAACAGAATCCGCCGCAATCCATCGACCTGAAATTCCTGGTTCACAGGATCCACCGCGGAGAGCAACTGACCCGCGATTTCACAGTTTTCGGATTTGGTCGCCGGCCGATTAGCTTCAATGAGGTTCTCTTTCCGGGCGATCTGAGACTGTGCGCCAGTTGCCACGTGGACCAGACCTATCAGGTGCCGTCGATGGGCGTGGTGGCGACAACCGCGCCCAGGGAGTTTTACAGTCCGATTCCTCCCAACTCCTCGGCCTGCCTGGGCTGTCACGACACTCTGGACGCGGCCGCTCACACTTTCGTCAACACTTCGCAGTTCGGAGAATCGTGCGGCGCCTGCCACGGCCCGCAAGGGGAATTTGCAGTGGATAAGGAACACGCGCGGTAGACCTGCGGATCAACGCGGACGTCACGCCGATAGCGTCCGAATCAGCTCGGGGCTATCGGCGGGAGGTCCGGGTCCGCGGGTTTACCCAATGATGCTCTGCGGTTTGGTGAACGGCTCCTTCAGGTATTTCTGCGCTTCGGCCTGGGCGCCGTTATAGTCGACTTTGGTATTGATTGCCTTCTGGTACTCCGCCGTCGCCCGCTCGCGCTGGTTCAGGATGTCGTAGATCTTACCCATGTAGATATGGGTCCAGGTCTCGACCCACTCGGGTTTCAGGTCGCCGTTCAGGGTATCGCGAAAAGCGTTGGCGGCGTTGGTGAAGCTGTGCTGCAGGAACATGACCTCGCCCAGCCGGTAGGCGGCCAGTGAGCTGCGAGGATCGGCTTCCCGGGCTTTTTCAAAAGCGCGCACGGCCTCTACGTACTCGCCCTTCGCCTGGTATTCCTCGCCGAGAGCAATCTGCACCAGTACCTGCATCTGTTCGGAATTCCGCAGGATTTTCCCATCAGGATCGAGCTTCATCCGAATAGGCAGCGTTTGCGTCGGGAAGTTGAAGGAGGTGCTCTTCCCATTCAGCGTGAGCGACTTTTTTTCCTCCTGGCCCTTCGTCTCGATCGTGATGTCAAGCGGCATGCGGAACAGCTCCTGGTCCTGTTTGACCTGCCCGCGAACGGCGAAAGTGCCGTCTTTTTTCTTCAGGATCTGGTAGTCGACGCGAAGATCCGGGATCCCGGTCGATTCGACCCACTGCATGAAGAACCACTTGTAGTCCTGCCCGGACCGCTCCTGGACGAACCTGACGAATTCGGGCGTCGTCTCCACGTTATCCGCGTGCTGCTTGTACCAGTCGACCAGCATGGCGTTCAGCTTGTCCTTGCCCATCAGCTGGCCGAGCATGTAGAGCACGTAGGCGCCTTTGCTGGCGATGATTGACTGATATTCGGGCGTCCCTTCTTCCAGCTCAAACCCTTTGCCGATCGCGGCCTTTTGCTCGTACTTCAGCGCGTTGACCGCCTGCCTGGCCAGTTCGGTCTGATAGCGGTCAGGGTACCTGGTTTCGACGTAACGGAGGGCGGCATAGGTGGCAAAACCATCCTGCAGCCAGGCATCGTAGACTTCCTTCGGCCTGGCCGAATAGCCCCACCACTGGACCGCCAGCCTGCGAGCCAGGTCGACCACAGGGATCACCTTGGTCGTAAGAAACGAGTCCTCAAGGAGGACCAGGCCGGCTGCGCCCGGCGACGGCAGATTAACATTGCCAACCGCCGCGATGTTGAGGTGCTCGAACGGGAAACGGCCGTACTCCTTGTTCAGGAACTCGAGCACCTGGTTGATCTCGGTCAAGAGAGGCTTCAGGTCTTGGGACTGCTGCTCGCCGACAAAAAGGGTGGTCGGCACCGGCGCCTGTTCCACCTCGTGGCGAAAGAAACGGGACACGATGACCGGAACGTGGGTGACCGGGACAGCGCTTTTCCACGTGAAAATCTCGGTGACACCGGAGATCTCGGTCGGCTGCAGAACTCCCGGTGCGACGACGCTAAAGCCCAGCGGGACCTTGATCTTGAGGTCGGCAGTGGCGGCATCGAGGGGGAGGCGATAGAACGGGAACCAGCGCCCTTCCGTCAAAAGCAGGGCGCCGTCTTGAAATATGACTGCTTTTTCCGACCGGGGGACATCGAGGAAGGCATATTCCTGGCGCTCGAGTGCCCCTTCGAAACGGAAAATCAGGGTCTTTTCGCTGCCCCCGCGAAACGGACCCTCGCCACGGACGGCGATCCGCTGGCTCTCAACACCATCGAAGCTGGTGGAATAGGACGTGCCTTCGGGGTCCACGATTTCGGTAACGCTCAACCGGTTGTTCAGCTCGAACGGTATCGTCAACACGTCCTGCGGGACCATGAACCGAACTTTGGTCTCGCCTTTAAGAAAACCGTTCTCGGGCGTGATTTCCGCATCGATCTCGTAATGCAGGACGTCGATCTGGGGCTGCGGAGGGCCCTGGGACCTGGCCTGCGCGGCCAGGAAACCGGCCGAGGAGATCAATGCCAATAAGGTCATCAACAGTTTTTTCATTGTGGTCTAGAACCTTCCAGCAAAAGTGCGCCCAGGCACTTCGCTGCCTCCTGGTAAGCATCGCGCTCACCGAGCCTTTGGAGCGCCTGTTTCAACCTGTCACGCAGCAAGCAATACTCAGCCTTGTCCGTCAACAGCCGGAGAATAAAACCGCCTATCTGGTCGGCAGTGGCCTGGCCCTGCACAAATTCCGGCACGATTCGTTTGCCGGCCACCAGATTGGCGAGGCAGTAAGTGTCTGTAGTAGCAAACGGCTTGGCAAAATACCAGCTCGGGAGCGCCATCTTGTATACCATTGCAAAGGGTACCTGAAGGGCCATGGCCTCCAAGGTCGAAGTACCGCTCTTAATTATGGCACAATCGGCACTTGCGAGCAGGGAGACCGACTCCCCCTCGCAGATTTGAAGCGAGAGCGAGACGCCGTTGCGAGCCGTCCAATTAGTATAGATGCAATCAAGTTGCTGTCGTCTCACCGGAGGGGCTTTCGCTACTGAAAAATCGACGTTAACCCGGTCGGCCAGGTATCGGGCGCTGTCGAGCAGCAACGGGAAAAGCCGCTCGACTTCCTTTTTTCGACTGCCGGGAAACAGGGCCACTCGAGCCGGCCGCCCGTCGACCGGCGGTTGGCGGTCTGTCTGAAGCCGGATCCTGCGACGAAGTGACGAGTAGGTAGGGTTCCCCACGTAGACCGCCTCCACTCCGTGGCGCTGGTAGAACTCCTGCTCGAAAGGGAAGATGACGAGCATCAAATCGACGTATTTGCGGATCTGGTTGACCCGTCCTCCTCGCCACGCCCAGGCTTGGGGACCGATGAAATAGCACACCCGGACACCGAGTCGCTTGAGCCGTTTGGCAAGACGCAGGTTAAAGTCGGGAAAATCAACCAGAACCGCCAGGCCGGGCCTTCGGGATTGGACTTCACGGATCAGCCGGCGGTAGAGATGGACGTAGTGCCGAAGATGAGCCATCGCGTCCCAGGGGCCGATGGCGGCCAGCCGGGAGACGTCCTGGATCAGCTCGACTCCCTGCGCGGCCATCCGCGGCCCGCCGCTGCCAAACCAGTCGACCCGCAACTCGGGGAATTGACACTTGACCTGCTCAATCAGGCCGGCCCCATGCTGTTCGCCCGAGGCCTCACCCGTCACAATCAGCACTGATCGTTCGCTGGTCACGCGATTTCGCCTTCGTTACTGTTTTCCCTCTCCAGCTCCACAGCCTGCCGAATCCAGCCTCCACCCAGAACCCGGTCGGCGTCGTAAAAAACCGCCGCCTGACCAGGTGTCACAGCCATCTGCGGCGAATCAAACAGCACCCTGACATGGTCTTTTCTGACCTCGAGGGTGGCCTCAGCTTCGGGATGTCGAGCCCGGATCTTCACCGAAGCCCGCACGGGGCTGGGCGGCGCCGTTCCGGCAATCCAGCTCACCCGCTCGGCAATCAGGCCCCGGCTGTAGACATCCTCCTTGTAGCCGACGATGACGGCGTTCCGGCCGAGATCCAGGCACAGCACATACAAAGGCCGCGGGTGACCGATACCCAGGCCCTTTCGCTGCCCGACTGTGAAGCGGTGGATGCCGGAGTGCCGTCCCAGCACGCTTCCGTCCTTCGTGAGTATGGGCCCCGGCCGGGCCGCGGCCTGCGCCTGTCGCCCCAGATCCACGTCGACCTCTGCCGCGTGACGCTGGATAAAGCCGGCGTAATCGCGATCCGGCACAAAGCAGATTTCCTGGCTTTCATGCTTAAAGGCCGTCTCCAGTCCCTGTTCGCGCGCCAGTTGGCGGACCTGGGGCTTCTTCAAATCGCCGACCGGGAACAGAGTCCGGGCCAGCTGTTGCTGTGTCAGCTCAAACAGGTAATAGGACTGATCTTTCGCCGGGTCCTTGCCCTTCAGGAGCTGGTAGCCGTTGCTTCCCGAGCGCTCGATGCGCGCGTAGTGGCCGGTCGCAACACACTCGATCCCGACTTGCCTGGCGAAATTCATCAACTTGTCGAACTTCAGGAAGCTGTTACAGAGTATACAGGGCGACGGGGTCTTGCCAGCCAGGTAATTGCCCATGAAGGGCTGAATGACGCGCTTTTGAAACTCTTCCTGGAGGTTGAGGACATAGAACGGAAATCCCAGGCGTTCGGCCACCCGGCGAGCATCGTAGACATCGTCAGTCGAGCAGCAGCTCCCGACCACGTGGGAGCCCTCGCGGACCGGGTTACGCCGGTAATCCCAGAGCTGCATGCTGCAGCCCACCACCTCATGGCCCTGAAGCTTCAGAATCAAAGCGGCCGTCGAACTGTCGACACCTCCGCTCATCGCGACAAGTACACGCATAACACCGACCAGCTATCCAACTGCAAGACTGACCTGGGCGCCTGCGGGCCGAAGGAAATGGGATCCAAGGCTCATACGACGATTTCAAGTCAGTCCGGTCAGTCGGTCAGTGGGCCAGTCGCTTTACCTCCACAAAATCGAACGTGAGACGATCTCGATTTGAGAATACGCGAGCGGAACCAGGTAGGGTTCAATCTGGCTCGCTTGGGCTTCGTAATCGGTCAGGACTTCGTTGTAGCGGTTCAAGAACTCACGGCAAAGCGCATCAAATCTCGTCTTTCCGTCCACGCCCATACCCTCGGCCAGAGGGCTGGGGGGAAAGGCGGAGATGGGCTGGTTCGCATCCAGCAGCATCCGGCTCATTTGCTCGCGCAGTGCATTGAACGTATCCTGAATTCGGATCGTGCGGCGCGCTCGCCAGCTCTCCGTCGGTTCCTCCCGCTCGGCCTGGCTGATCAGGCGCCTTTCCAGCTCGACAAAGCGGTGATAGAAGAGCTCTCGTACTTTCCGGAGGTCCTTTTCGCGCCGGTCGCGACACTCCTCCCGGCACCGATTGATGAAATCCGCCTGGCTTTCCCCACAATGGGAAAAAATCCCAAGAGTAAGGCTCTTCCAGGCGCGCGGCCGATAGTACCGGGTTAAGTACCGAATCACTTTCTGGTCCGCCAGCTCCGGCCAGCCTAATACGGTGGTGACCGGAGTCTCCACCAGCTCGGCCGGATCCAGCCATTTGACCATGTCTGCCGTCCACTCCAAATCAAGATCGTCTATCCAAGGGGCTTCGGCAAACAGACCCCAGTCGGAATAACGATAGCCCGAGCGCATATCCTGAAGATCGATCTTGAGCTCGAACAGAAGCGAAGGCACTGCCAGGGAATCACTGCTTCTAAACCGATAATGCTTCACCGCCCAGCTCCTCGTCGTTTCTGGAGGGGTCAAATTATAGCAAACCGGTGACGTTTTTGGACGGTCCACTCAATTGTCATACACCGCTGTCAAATCCTTTGACACCTGGCTAAGACCTTGCTGCCGCTGGCGTTTCAGCCTGATCATCTCGGGCATGTGTCAAGCTGTTTGACACCGGCCCACCTCCGGCCCGGGCCGCAAACCCACCGCCGGCGGGGTTCTTCGCTTTGGCACGCGCTTTGCTAAGAGGAAAGGTGTACACGGAGGCGAGCATGGGAACTTACATTGCGAGCGTTTCGCCCTTTGAAGCAGACCTGATGACCCGAATACAGGCCCGGGAAGACGGGGCCTTCACCGAGTTGTTCGAGCGCTTTGAGAACAAGATCTATCGCACCGCCCTGCGGATGTTGAAAGAAGAGCAGTCGGCCTATGACGCCCTGCAAGAGACGTTTTTGAACGTGTACCGTGCAGCCCGGTATTTCCGTGGCGACTCCAAGGTCGGCACCTGGATCAACAGGATCGCGATTAACGTCTGCCTGGAGATGATCAGGAAGAACCGGCGGCACGAGAACCGGACGGACGAGGACATTTCCGAGAACCTGAGTTTACCGGACGAGAGCTCAAAGAGCCCGTTACAGACAATCGAGCAGGCGGAGATTCGTGCCCGGGTCCGAAGGGGACTGTCACGCCTCGGCCGGAAGCACCGGATCGTCGTGCGCATGCATGACCTGGAAGGCTTCACCATCCGTGAGATTGCCGAGCGCCTCGGCGTCGCCGAGGGCACCATCAAGTCTCGCCTGTTTTACGGGCGCGAAGAGCTCAAAAGATACCTCAGCAACTGAGAGGGCCGGGAAGGGGCAATGTCGTCCAGAATGAGCCTCTTCTCGAATTCCGCTACCTTTTCTTTCAATCCCCCGGCGTTGGTCCCGCCGGTGCTGGACGCGAGCCGCACGCGTTCGGAAACCATAGACGGGGGAATCGGCTGATCGGGTTCGCACAAAATGACCATGCGCTCGACCTCGTTTTCCAGCTCCCGAACGTTGCCCGGCCAGTCGAAGGCTCGCAGCAGCGCCAGGGTTTGCGGTTCAAACGACGGGACGGGCTTGTTCAATCGCCGCCGGCATCGATCCAGGAAGTAATGGCACAGGGCCACGATGTCGTCCCGCCGGGTGCGTAGCGGGGGGACAAACACTGCAAAGACGTTGAGGCGGAAAAAGAGATCCTGGCGGAACCGCCCCGCTTCAACCTCGCGGCTCAGCACCCGATTGGTTGACGCAATAATCCGCACGTCGACTTTCCGGGGCGCCTGGGCGCCTACGGGCAGGATCTCGGCATCCTGCAGCACGCGGAGAAGCTTCACCTGCAAGTCGAGCGGCGCTTCGCCGATCTCGTCCAGGTACAGGGTTCCCTGGTGCGCCAGCTCAAAATGACCCTTGCGATTCTCGATCGCGCCCGTGAAAGAGCCTTTCTTGTGGCCGAAAAAAGCGCTCTCGATCAGCTCTGACGGTATGGCGCCGCAGTTGACGGCAATGAAGGGCTGGTCGGCCCTGGGGCTGTGATCGTGGATGTAGCGGGCCAGCAGTTCCTTCCCGGTTCCGGTCTCGCCCTGAATCAGAACCGTTGAATTAGTAGGGACGACGCGATCAATCAGGCGCATCAACTCCCGCATCTCCTGGCTCTCGAAAACCAGCTGCTTGCCCACCGGCTCGAGCGACTCGATCTCCTGGCGCAGCCGGAGGTTCTCTCTTTCAAGCTTCTCATTCGCCCGCCTTAACTCCTCGCTTAGCCGCTCGTTCTCCTTGCGCAGCTGCCATCGCTCGATTTCCTGTCGCAGGGCCTCCTTGAGAGCGACCGGTTCCCAGGGCTTGGTGATGTAGCGCTGCACCTGGCCCTGATTGATTGCGTCCATGAGGTATTCGACGTCGGTGTAACCCGTGAGGATGATCCGTATGGTATCGGGCCGGACTTCCCGCGCCTGCCGCAGCAGGTTCACCCCGCTCATGCCCGGCATTCTCTGATCGGTGATGATTGCGACGATCGGCCGCTCCTTGAGGATAAGCAGCGCTTCGTCCCCTGTCTTCGCCTCTTTGACGGTGTAGTCGGTCAGAAACGTGCGTTTCAGTTTCTGCAGGTTCGCCGGTTCGTCATCGACGATCAGGATTTCGTGTTTGCTCATGCCGGTTTGACTGGTAGCTGGACTCGAAAAACGGTTCCCTCACCCTTCTGGCTCTGGGCCTCAATGGATCCGTGGTGTTGCTGGATGATTCCGTAACTGATGCTCAACCCGAGGCCGGTTCCCTGGCCGGCCGGCTTGGTCGTGAAGAAGGGCTCGAAGATCCGGCTCAGATCCTGCTTGTCGATCCCTACGCCGTTGTCTTCCACCTCGACGACGACTTTGCCGTTTCGGCAGCTGCTCCGGATCCAGATGTCCCCTTCCGCGACAATGGCCTGGCAGGCATTGCTGAGGAGATTGAGGAACACCTGGCTCATCTTGCCCGGATGGCATTCGACCTGCGGAACCTGCCCGAACTCCTTGTGAATCCGGATGCGGTCGCGATACTCGTTGTGAAGGAGATTGAGGGCAAGATTGATCGGCTCGTGGATGTCCACTGCCCGAAACTCCTCGCGTTCCAGCCGGGAGAAGGTCTTCAGATCGCTGATAATCGAGTGGATTCGCCCCGCGCCTTCCTCGAAATTCTTGACCAGCGTCTCGAGGTCCTCCAGCATGAACTCGTAGTTCATCTGTTCCTTGAGCCGTTGGATTTCTTCGGCGCCTGCCGGATTCAGACTGGCTTTGCTTTCGTATAACGCAATCAGATGTTTCAGGTTGTGGATGTACTGCTTGAGGAAATCCGTGTTCCCGTAAATGAAGTTCAGCGGGTTCTTGATCTCATGGGCGATGCCGGACACGAGTTGCCCGAGAGACGCCATTTTTTCGCTCTGGATCAGCTGGACCTGCGTTTCCTTCAGCTCCTCATAAGCTTTCTGGACCTCGCGGTTGCTTTTCTCGAGCTCTTGGGTGCGCTCGCGGACTTTTTCCTCGAGCCTCTTGTTCAAATCGATCAACGCCTGGCTCCGGTCTTCGAGCGAACGGGCCATCCGATTGAAAGTCTTGGCCAACTCGCCGATCTCGTCACTGCCGCTCACCACGACCCGCTGGCTGTAGTCTCCTCCCGCTATCACGCTCGCTCCTTGGGTCAGTCTCTTGACAGGGATGGTGATACCGCGGGCGACCGAGTAAGTCAGGATAATGACCAGCAGGATCGAGACCGAAACCGCCCCAATCACGATGTTCTTCAGTTCCACAACCGGGGCAAAAATCTGCTTTTCATCGATACCCACGGCGCAAACCCAGCGAAAGAACTCGTGGTTGACGGGCGCGATGCCGCTAATCCGGGCCACCCCGGCCGGGTACTCGTATTGGGCATTCTTTCTTCCCTGGAGGATCGCCTTGTGGAGATTCTCGAGGCTCAGCTCCTGGCTGAGCGTCCGGCCGTAGTTATTCTGGTCTGCAGATAGCTGCACCGGCGTCGAAAGCCCGAAGCGATTGGTCCTGAATCGGTCGCCGATAATGGTGTTGCGGTCTTCGGCCAGGAGAAAGGCATACCCGGAACTCAGCGACTGCTGCTCGAGGTCTTCCTCCACTTTGTCCAGAATTTCCTGGATGAACTCCCAGTTCATCAAACCGAGAACGCCGCCGATAACCTCGCCTTTTTCACTCAACACCGGCGCCGCGAAGCCAATCGAGTACTGCCGGGCCAGATCCTCGTTCTGATAGCCGTACATCTCCTCGACGAGCCGGGACTTGTGCCATTGAATGTATCCGAACCTCCCGCTCTGCACCTGCTTGAGCCAGTCGGAGCCCGGGGTAAAAGACAGGAGATTCTGCCCTTTGATCTGGTCGGCTCGGTCGGCATCGAGATGAATCCCGACTCGGTTGCGATCGGCCGTGTTCGATACCAGGATGTTCCCGTTCCGGTCAAACAGGACCAGCAGATCGTAGACTTCGTGAATTTCGACAAGGAAGTCGAGAAGCTGCTTCGGGTCTGGGCTTCGGTCGCCGCTCAGGTAGTCCCGGAAGTCACGATACAGGCTGGTGGAGATCATCTCCTCGGTCTTCTCGAGGAGAGTCAACTGAATGGTGTCGCTAATGTCACGGGCAATCTGTTCCAGAAAGAGCGCAATCCGATCCTCGGTGATCCGGTTCTTGGCTTGAAAGTAGGAGAAAACGGAAACGCCAATCAACGGAACCAGGCACAAAGGCAGAATCAGAAGAAGCAGTTTGTATTTCAGACTCTGCATGCCCGGACCCTGGAGTCAAGACTCTTAACAGCGAACTGACAAGGGATCTTACACCCGCGGCCACGTCCGAGACAACCAGTGCCTCGACCCCTTGATCCGGTGGATATAAAACAAGGGGCCATATTCTGGCGTTATCGAATTGCAGACCGGAAGCGTCTTTACTGCCCGTTTCCAAATCGCTTACCCCTCTGATTCGGCACGGTTTCCGGGTGTCGTCCGGGATTGACTTAAGAGTACGAGGACTCTATGATCTAACCTTTCCCCCGGAAAAGCATGGCCGAAAAAAAGTCGTACACTACCCGTGAACTGGCCCAGATGTGGAACGTCAGCGAGTCAACGGTGAAGCGCTGGGCCGACATCGGCGAACTGAAATGCTACCGCACACCTGGAAAGCACCGCCGGTTCACTCTGGACAACATCACGGAGTTTCAGACCACCAAGGGATTCGAAGCCACCGGCATTTTGATCGATCAGGATTGGGAGCTGCCCGATCTGGACACTTTTCTTAACCAGAAGAAATCGGACAAGATCCGGGAGGCGCTGTTCTTCCTCGCCATAAACAACCAGTCGAGCCGCATTCGTGAACTGTTCGAACGTCTTCACATCAGAGGCGTCAGCCTGGCCGAGATCTACGACGAAGTCGTCCTCCCCGTGCTCGGGACGCTCGAAAAAAGTCAAGAAAGCCAGAAGATCTCGTTCGGCCAGTACCGAGTGGCCTGCAACAATCTCGAGGCCGGCCTCTCTTACTTCTTTCCCAAGACGATTCGGCGGCGGCCGAACGGAAACACCGCCCTGTGCGCTGCTCCGGACAGCAGCAGCCTCCTGGCCGTAAACGCGAGCGCCCGAGTGCTGGAGATTGAGGGTTGGGAATGCCTGAATCTCGGACCGAATGCCCCGTTCGCGGCCATGGCAGAGATGGTCGAAAAGGAGCCGGTCAATCTCGTCTGCGTGAATATGAGCGGTGGCAAGACCGAAAAGCTGGCGGCCGAATTCCCCTGCCTTTGTGAAGCGGCGGACAACTACCGGATTCCCATCGTCCTGCTGGGGCGGGAGCTTGCCGATCCCAAAGACCGAAACCGCTTTGCGCGCGCTGAATACTTCCCCTCCCTGCGCGCCTTCCGCCAATATG
This sequence comes from Acidobacteriota bacterium, assembly GCA_041946865.1. Classification (GTDB taxonomy): domain Bacteria; phylum Acidobacteriota; class UBA6911; order RPQK01; family RPQK01; genus RPQK01. Next base: position 37,979 of record JBHGBF010000028.1, read on the forward strand.
TGGCAAGATTCAAGGGGTAGGCCGGAGGGCCACGCTGTTCTTAACGCAGAGACTACGCAGAGAGAAGTTTGTCAGCTGTCAGACAGCCAGTTCACCAGTTTGTCAGTCTGCTACTTCCGCATCACATTCTTCAGGATAAACAACACGTTGGCGGGACGTTCGGCCAGCCGGCGCATGTAGTACGGGGCCCAGTGGCGGCCGTACGGCACATACACGCGCATCTTGTAGCCCTGGCGCGCAATCTCGAGTTGATACTCCCTCCTCACTCCGTACAGCATCTGAAATTCGTACTTGCTGGCAGGGATCTTCTTATCGGCCACAAATCTGCGGGCGTGGTCGATCATCCGGCTGTCATGGGTGGCGATCGCGGTGTATGCCGGAGATGTCAGCAGCAATTCAAGCAGCTTGACATAGTTTCGGTCGACGTCGCGCTTCTTGGGGAAGGCCACGCTTGCCGGTTCCATGTACGCGCCTTTGCACAAACGGATGTTGCAGCCGTAGGCGCTCAACTTCCGGACATCGGCTTCGCTGCGGTACAGATAGGATTGAATGACGATTCCGACGTGCTCCAGGTAATCGTGCAACTGCTCCTCGAAGGTCCGAATTGTCAGCTCGGTATATCGCGAGCTTTCCATGTCGATTCTGACCATGTTGCCGAGCATCTTCGCTTTCTGAAGGATCAGCTCCAGGTTCGAAGAGCAGGCTTCGCGGCTGATATCGAGGCCGAGCTGGGTGAGCTTGATCGAGACGTAGGCGTGCAGTTGATTGGCGGCAATGCAATCGAGCAGCTCCATGTAGGAGTAAGCGGCTTTCCGGGCCTCATCCTCATCCCTCACCCCCTCCCCGAGGAGGTCCAGGCAGGAAAGCATGCCTTGTGCCGCAAGCTCGCGGACGACTCGGATCGCGTCACCCATTGTCTCGCCGGCGATGAAGCGTTGCGCAATCCCGTAGCGGTTTCCAACTTTGTTAACGGAGTGCAGCAGGAGCCTGTTCGAGGCGAGCCTGAGCATCACACTACGGAGCATATGTCTCCAGTTTTCTGATGAGCTTCTTGTAGAGATCCACGCCTTGTTCAAGAGCCTTCTTGGCTATCTTCTCGTTGGGAGTATGAGCATCGAAAATCGAGCCGGGACCAAGCAGCAGCGGCTGACCCAGCGGCCGCAAGGCGGGGATGTCCGTGCCGTAAGCCACGACTTTTTGAGTGAAACCTTCGACGGCCAGCATTCTCTGGGGCTCGGTCGTCTTCGTGACAACGAGCCGGCATCGATCTGCCGTGATCTGGCGCAAGCGTTCGACATAGGACGCGCTCGACGCCACCGTGCGAATCACGATCTCGGTCTGGGCGGAATCCGGAATGACGTTCATCGCGACGCCTCCCTGGATCGTCCCGATATTCACTGACGCCTGGCCAAGCAAAGGATCTGTGGGGAACTGCCACCGGAGGAGATCGCTGAGAGCCTCAACCAGCTTCGCGATCGCCGATTCTCCGCGCTCCGGATAGCCTGAGTGTGCTGCGATCCCGGTCGCTTCCAGTCGCGCGATCACCATCCCTTTGTGCCCGGTCACCAGATCGTTGTCCGTCGGCTCGCCGTCAATCACGAAGGGGACATGGCGAGTCAGGCGCGCAGCGGCGATCGCCCCGTCGCTGTAAGTCTCTTCACCCACGACAAAGAGCAATCCAACGTCGGCACAGCCTTCGTCCAGCAACTCTTCGGTGGCGACGATCATGGCAGCCGCAATTCCCTTGGCGTCACAGGAGCCCCGGCCATAGACGAACTCGTCGTCCTCTCTGGAGAAAATAAAGGGGGGAACGGTATCGATGTGAGTGGTCAGAAGGACGCGCGGCGATTGCCTGAACGCCAGGACATTGAAACGGCCCTCGCTGACCGGCTGCCGCTCGCATTGCCAGCCCTGCTCAGACAACAGTCCGAAAAGAAAGGTGGCGGCCGCGCCTTCATTACCGGTTATGGAAGGGATATCGACCAACCGACGGGTGAGAACTGTGAGGTCTTGGCGCCCGATCATGAAACGAAACCAGAAGTCACAAGCTCCTGGGACGGCACGCACTCCGCCTGCTCGCCCCGCGCGCTCCCCTATTTCCGCTGCCGGCGGTCGTAACACGCTCGAACGACGGTTTTGATGCCGCCCCTCACATTGAAATCACCGACCACCTCGCACCGAAGAGGATCGCAGGCGGAGACAATGTCGTCAAGGATCTTGTTCGTCACGTGCTCGTGAAAAATGCCCTGGTCGCGATACGAAAAGATGTAAAGCTTCAGGGACTTCAGCTCAACAATCTTCGCGTCGGGGACATACTTGATTCGAATGACGCCGAAGTCCGGCTGTCCGGTCCGTGGGCAGACCGCCGTGAATTCCGGACAGGTGATTTCCACCTCATACTCCCGGCCGGGATACTGGTTGGGAAAGGTCTCGAGTTGGCAGAACACTAGTTGTCCCCGTAGACAGAAATGATGTTAAGTCCCGTCAAGGCTCGCAGCTCCACTTCAATCGCCACCGCTTCCTCGCGCGTCACTCGTTTCAACGGCCGTGCCGGGTAATCGACCCCGTCATGGCTTCCGCGCGTCTGGATGACCCAGCTCTGAGGATACGGTCGCGTCGGGGTGTTCAACTGCACCTCGTCCGGCTGTAACCGGTTCAGTATAGCCGCAAAATCCCGGATTTCACCTATGTTGACCCGCGTGAACATCATCTGGATCCCGAGAAAGCCACGGTATGTCTGGCGAAAAGCAGCCGTAGCAGAAATGATTCCCTCGAGGCTGACTCCGGAGACCGGCCGGTTGATGCGGTGAAACGTCTGTTCGGTCGCCCCATCGAGCTTGACAAAGACTTTGTCGCAGTTGCTCAAATCCTCCCGGACCTCGGGGAGGTGAAGGAGCGTCCCATTGGTCAGGACCAGCACCGGCTTTCGCGTGTAGGCCTTCAAACCCTCCACAATCGCGCCCAGGTTGGCCGCCAGCGTCGGCTCGCCGCTTCCCGAGACCGTCATGATGTCCGCCTCGCGCCACCGGCTCTCGCTCAGATCCCGCATGACTTTCTCAGTCGGAACGAACACTTGTCTCTCATTGATCCGGACCTGGATAAAACCGAGCTGGCAGTAAGTACAGTTGAACGAGCAGATCGAGTTGACGCAGATAGGGTCTATACCGAGAGACATACCGACGCGCCAGCTGCGGACCGGACCATAAACGGAGGAGACGTCTTCGAGCCGCTGAACCTTCACTACTTCCTGGCTGGAATTTCCTCGCATGCCAAGCGTATTATACCAACCCGCCACTCGGGCTCCGGAGCGGCCGGCTAAAAAGCGCAGGCCTCTTGCCTGCATGTGGCCCTGCTTTGCGTCCGCACCTGACTTGCGAGAGCCGCTTAATGATATGATAGATCTAGCCTTATCTCAGAAAGGCCGCTCGACAGTATGGACGACATCGGTCAAGCTCTCGCGCAGATAACGATGGGGCCCTATGTTGCTAAAGCCATGGCCCTTATCGGGAAGAGCCGCAAAGCCGGTAGCAACATGTTCCGCCATCAACTGGACACCATGGCAATTCTCGTCGATTACAAGATGATTGACCCGGTCCTTCTGAAGGCTGCTGTGATCCACGATCTCTTCGAAGAGTGCAGCGGGATGCCGGGCGTTTCCCGCAACGAGATTGTCGGCGTCGACGCCGATGGCCAGGCGGTTTACGACCTGGTCATGGAGGTGACGCTCAAGGAACGGGACGGCAAACGGGAGCCGAAGTCAGAGTTCCTGAAACGGATCATGGAAGCAGGCAGCGGCCGGGCAAAAATGCTCAAGCTCGCTGATCGCATCAGCAACCTGATTTCGTTGGGATTCGTTCACGACGATCAGTTCGTCCGCGATGTCCTCGCTGAGACCAGGCAGTTTATCCTTCCCTACGCAGAGAAGATTAACCCGAACATGTATCGAGAAATGTATGACCTGGTCGCCGATCGCGAGCACAAGTTGATGTTGCGCAATCAGTGCCAGCTGAGCCGGGCCGTGGAAATGCCGGCTCCCGAGCAGAAGACCGCCTGAAACAAGCCCCGGCGGATCATGGCCGGCTCCGCAGCGCCACCAGCCCCGCAGGCAGAGCGAACTGGACATTCTCGGTTCGCGTCACCAGCTCTTCGATTTGGGCTCCCTGTTTTTTGAAGAAATCCAGGACCTGGCTGACCAGGATCTCGGGAGCAGAAGCGCCCGAAGTCAATCCCACAGTCTCGACGCCTTCAAGCCACTGGGGCGGGATCGAGTCCACATCATTGATCAAGTACGAACGCGCACCCTCCTTCTTAGCCTCTTCCACGAGTCGATTGGAGTTGCTGCTGTTGGCTGCGCCAACGACCAGGATCAGATCCGCGCGGACTGCGAGCTCGCGTACCGCCAACTGCCGGTTCTGAGTCGCATAGCAGATGTCCTCGGAAGGCGGACCTTGGGCGGCAGGGTACTTCTTCCTCAGCGCCTGAACGATCTCCCTCGTATCTTCCAGGCTCAGGGTGGTCTGGGTCAGATAGGCCACTTTCTCGGGATCCGAAATTTCAAGGTTTTCGACATCCTCGACACTGCTGACCAGACGCATGTGCTCGGGCGCCTCGCCCATCGTCCCCACAACTTCATCGTGTCCCTTGTGACCGATGAGGACGATCGTGCAATCGCGCCGCGCGTATCTGAGAGCCTCGACGTGCACCTTGGTGACCAGAGGGCACGTGGCGTCGATCACCTGAAGACGCCGGCTGCGAGCTTCCTCCCATACGCCGGGCGCGACGCCGTGAGCGCTGAAGATCACGGTTGCGCTTTCGGGCACCTCGTCCAGCGCCTCGACAAACACGGCCCCTTTGCGGCGTAACTCTTCCACCACGTAGGGGTTGTGGACGATCTCCTTGCGGACATAGACGGGCTTCGGAAAGGCCTCGAGCGCGAGGTTGACGATCTCAATCGCCCGAACCACGCCCGCGCAAAACCCCCTGGGGCTGGCCAGGATGATTTTCTTCACCATAGGGATTTCGTCCATGGTAGCACGGAAACAAAACTGAGGGCTGACGCGGGGAGCTTTTCACCCGTTCGTGCCCTTGCGGTGGTCTACTCCGGTGCTCTACAGTAGTGCTCGCTATCATGCGTGTTTCGCTATTTGTGACCTGTCTGATCGACCAGCTCTACCCACAGGTCGGAATCAGTGCGGTGAAAGTTCTCAGGAAGCTTGGAGTGTCGGTCGATTTCGACCGGCGTCAGACCTGCTGCGGGCAGCCGGCCTTCAACACGGGTTACACCGAGGAGGCACGGCACGTGGCGCGGCACATGTTGGCCATCTATTCCGGACACGACCAGCCGATTGTCGTTCCATCCGGCTCATGTGCCGGCATGGTCAAGGTTTTCGTCCCGACTCTTTTTGCCGAAGGGACTCGCGAGCGGACGGCTGCCGACCAACTCGCCGCACGCATCTACGAGTTCTCGGACTTTGTCGTTTCCGTGCTTGGCCGTGAAAAGACCGGCGCCAGGTTTCCCGAGCCGGTGACGTACCATGACTCCTGCCACTTGCTTCGCGAATTGCACATCTTTGAGCAGCCCCGAAGGCTGATCCGGCACGTCGAAGGAATCGACTTCCGGGAAATGGAAAGCTCCACCCGGTGCTGCGGCTTCGGCGGAACTTTCGCCGTCAAATTCCCAGAAGTATCCACCGCCATGGGCGAGGACAAGATCCGGTGGATTCAAAACAGCGGGGCCCGCTATGTGATCGGTAACGACGTCAGCTGTCTGATGCATTTGGACGGGTTGCTCAGACGCAGGAGCATTCCGGTCAAGACCCTGCACCTGGCTGAACTGCTGGCGAAATTCAATGATTGAAATACGCCCCCAAATCAAGTCGGCCCTGGCCGATTCTCAGCTTCAGAAGAACCTCAGGGTCACCCTGTCGAAGACGGCCATGGCGCGCCAACAAGCGATTGCTGAAGTCGCCAACTGGGAAGAGCTGCGCCGGCACGCCAGGCAGGTTAAGGCTCACACCATGTCGCGGCTGGGCGAATACCTGGAGCGGTTCGAGAAGAACGTCATTGCCCGAGGAGGAAACGTTGTCTGGGCGAACACGGGCCGCGAAGCGCTCGAATTCATCTTGCAGCTCGCGCTTCGAAAAGGAATCCGCAAGGTCGTCAAGAGCAAGAGCATGCTCGGCGAAGAGATTCGCCTTAACGAGGAGCTGGAGCGAGACGGCATCGAGCCGATCGAGACCGATCTGGGTGAGTACATCGTCCAGCTCGGACACGAGCATCCCTCCCACATCGTGATGCCTGCGCTCCACAAGTCCAAGGAGCAGGTCGCGGCACTGTTTGAAGACAAGCTGGGGATGCCGCCGACCGACGACTGCGAGAAGATCACCGCTATGGCTCGCAAAGTGCTGCGCCGGCACTTCCTGAGCGCCCGGATGGGAATCTCAGGGGTCAATTTCGGTGTCGCTGAAACCGGTACGATCGTTGTGGTCGAAAACGAGGGTAACGCCCGTCTGTCGGTTTCCGTCCCCGAGATCCACGTGGCGATCATGGGCCTGGAGAAGGTCATTCCCCGGGCTGTCGATCTGAGCGTCTTTCTGAAGCTCCTGACACGGAACGCTACGGCCCAGAAGATCAGCACCTACGTCAACCTGATTGACGGAAAGCGCCGGCCCGGCGAGTTGGACGGGCCGTCGGAATTCCATCTGGTGCTGGTGGACAACGGGCGAACCCGAATCCTGGCCGATGAGTATCTGCGCCAGACACTCTACTGCATCCGTTGCGGCGCCTGCCTCGACGTCTGCCCCGTTTACCAGACGATCGGGGGACACGCCTATCACTCCACTTACCAGGGCCCGATTGGAGCGATCCTGACGCCCCAGCTGTTGTCTCCCGGTGACGCGCCCGAACATCCTTTCGCTTCGTCCCTGTGCGGCGCTTGCCAGGAGATCTGTCCGGTCAAGATCGAAATACCGCACATCCTGCTGAAGCTGAGGGAGAAGGTTCAGGATCAGAAAAGCGCGCGAGCCGGCAAGCTGCCTCTGGAGCGCTGGGGACTGCAGGTCTGGAGCTGGATCATGACCTCCTCGAGCCGCTATGCCTTCGTAAATCGTCTGGCCAGGTCCCTGGCGAGAGTCTTCGCCAGAAAGGGCCATGTACCGGTGCCGCCGCTCAGTGCCTGGACCAGGAGCCGGGAGCTGCCCATATTGGCTCCCCGGACTTTCCGGGAGCTGTTTCAAGAGGAAGAGAGGGAATCGTGAGCCGTTCAATGATCATGGACAAGCTCCGGCGGCTGCAACAGGACGAGGGCGCTCCTGAGCTGCCTTCGCGTCTGCCCGAATTTCCCCGGTTTTCCGACCCGGTTGACCAGTTCAGGATCGAACTTGAAAAAGTGTCAGGCGTATTCCTGGACGGCCGCAGCCCTGAGCTGATTTGTCAGGCCTTGGAACGAATGTTGAACGAGGCCAAAGCCAGCGAGATCTTCTGGGAGAGCGAAGAGCTGTTCACCAGGCACGGTATCCCCTGCCGGTTGCGTGACTCTGAAGCCTTTCGGCGCGGGCACCTGATCAGCAGCAACCATCCCCTCAGACAAGTGCGCCTTCCGCTGACGCTCTATTCGCGTCAATACAGCCGTGAGACCCTGGCCAGCCTCACCATCTCCGCCTCAAGCGCGATCTGCGGCATAGCCGAAACCGGCTCAGTGCTCGAAGGCGCCGGCCCTCGTGTCGGCCGCCTGCTTTCAGTCCTGCCGCCGGTTCACGTCGCCTTCCTGCGCCAACGCGACTTGCTTATGAACCAGGCGGAGCTCTTCTCTCGCATCACACTCGGAAACGGGGCAAGCTATCAGGTGCTCGTGACCGGACCCAGCCGGACGGCCGATATCGAAAAAACCCTCGTCCTCGGCGTCCACGGCCCCCAAAAGCACTACGTCATTCTGACGGAGTAGGCTGGTGGTCCGACCTTCCAGAAAACAGACATCCTGCCGGAATGCATCAGGATCGTCGGGGCACGGGAGCACAACCTCAACGATTCCTCCCTGATATTGTCTGTGTGGCCAGGTACTGCACGCCTCAGCTTATGGCTTAAGGTCTTTTACTGCGCTTGACGACAACACCGTCTTCGGGATCGGCAGAGAAAGCATCTCGGACAGGCTCTGAGAATGAGAGACTGCCTCCCGGCACAGCAGCAGTTGCTGATCGCTTAGCCGGTCCCTTCTCGTAAAAAGCACTATGACGTCGCGATTGCGATACTCGTCCAACCCTTCAAAAACGCGAGTCAGACAGAAGCTCGCCCGGAAATCCGTTTGTTGAAGCAGTTCGGGATACAGGAGACTGGGTTCCCCCTCCCGTTCCACAACGGCCGCCAGCCAATGAGTCACCCCGCGGCGCCGAAGGTAACTCCATTCCAGAGGGTGACGCGCCAGGTAGTGGTCGTTGAGTCCCATAACGTCGACCACTTCGCGATCGGCATAGTACGGTATTTGCCCGGCTTGGTCGACTGCCAGCACAGCGTTTGCGGGGAGGTTCTCTTTGACCCATTTCCCGAGCACGAAAAGCGGCGTAGCGTGGCGCGCAGTCAGGGTTTGACGCACTCGCTCCATGCTCAGGAGAGGGAGCGTGCCGTAGAAGAGGGGATTTTGAAAGAACTGAGTGATTGGTTGGAAGGCGAGAAGAACAACAGCCAGAACCGGACTCCAGATTCGTCCCGGCCAGATGGTCTTCGCGCCCGCGAAATTCGGAAGTGGTTGCCCGACAACCACCATCAGGATTGGGACAACAGAGAGCACATTAATCAAACACCAGGTTACCTGGAAGAATCTGAATAGTGGCCAGAAATCACCGCCCACACTGGCTACAAAAACGAGGTTCGAGGCCATGACGAGACCCACCAGGGAGAGCGCCCTGTAGGAAAGGTTTTTGAGCCAGATAAATCCGGCCAGGGCAAAGAGCATTTCCACCCCCAGTCTCTCCCGAAAGAATTGGCCGCTGTAACGAAGGCCGGTTTTCAATATTCCCACCCAGCTCCTGATATCCCCGTCGGCCCGGAGCGCAACCTTCGCGTAGAACGTATTCGGCAGCCACTCGCCATACAGAAAATGGCGCAGCAGCAGGAAACCAGTGAAGAGCAAAAAGAAGGGCAGAAGCCAATTCAACAATAGCCTTCGAAACAAAAGCTTCCGGAGTGTCACAAGCAAGAACAATCCCGCAACGCCCGCGTACAGGATCCCCTCCGGTCGGGTCAGCGCGACGGCAAGCCAGAGCAACATGTTCAGCAACTGGTTGCACGACCGAGGTTCCTGATCGGTCCTGAGCGTGTGCCACAAGCCGGCCAGAACGAGCGCCGTGAAGCTGACCGTCTCCATCCCGCTCTTGGTATAAACAAGAACCGAGGGGTTCAGAGCCACGAGCAAAGCAGCAAGCCCGGTCACCCATACCGGCGCGGCTTTTCCGGCCTTGCCGGTGATTTCTCGAAGGAGTTTTGCGCTAAAGAGACCCAGAGCAACCGCCGAAAAGAAGGACGCCAGCTTGATCCAGAGGAAGACCGAACCAGGCAGCCAGTAGAAACCGGCCGTGAGCAGCGTCCACAAAGGGTTCGAAAAGCCCTCCACGCGCGAATAACCGGAGACCGCCTGCTGCTGAAGAGTGAGAAAAAACGGACCGACCCCTCGCGCCAGGTTGCGCGCGTAGAGCATGCCTATAAACGAATCATCCCACAAGTCGTTGTTTCCGAACAGAAACTGGAGCCCAGCGAACAGGACGACCAGAATCGACACGTAAGCGGCGCGACGCATTAGATCACGGATTTTAGCATCAAGCGCCGGATCAAGGGTTCGAGTGAGCGGTGGCGGACTCGGGGATCAGCTGGCTTGCTCCGCTACCTTGATCAGCTGCCTGGCGGGAACGTTTCGCAAGGTTTGTTTACGGCCGGACGGCCAGACAACCTCCACTTCGTCGGCGTGGCTTCTGGGTCCAAGACCGAAAGTCAGTCGAAGCTGGGATTGGCTGCAATAGCTGGCGCCACTCTTCACCGTCTGAACCTGGCGCAGCGGCCCGGCCTTGACTCGGACCACCGCGCCGACCCCATCGCGGTTGCTCGGGCTTCCTTTCAGTTCAAAGGCGACCCAGTTATTCCGGCTGCCGCCCTCGTTACGGAAAAGGGCCGCGGGGCCTCCAGACGTTGTGATCAGGACGTCCAGGTCCCCGTCATTGTCGATGTCGCCATAGGCGGCGCCCCGGCCTACTCGAGGCGCGCTGAAATCCTTGCCCATGAGGTCGGTTACATGCGCAAACCGGCCCCGGCCTTTGTTCTCAAACAGGTGGGGCGGCTGCGCATAGGTCACCCGCTTCTGGACGCGGTTGATATCGTTCTCGACGTGGCCGTTGGCGACATATATATCCGGCCGCCCGTCGAGGTTGTAGTCGAAAAAGAAACATCCAAACGCAAGCGTGAGGAGACTTGCGGGACCGAGGGCCGAACGAGGCGCCTCGTCAATAAAAAACCCGGTGCCCTCGTTATGGTAAAGAGCCAGCATCTGGTTGGAGAAGTTGCCGATTACGACGCTCAGATGGCCTGAGCCGTCATAGTCGGCAGCATCGATTCCCATCGCGCCGCGCGCCACTCCGTCCTCGCTGAACGCCACCCCCGCCATCACTCCGACCTCGGCGAAGGTCCCGTCGTGCTTGTTTTCCCACAGTTTGTTCGGCTGGGTGTCGTTGGCCTGGAGGACGTCGGGCCACCCGTCCCAGTTGTAATCAAAGACCAGAACTCCGAGCCCCTTGTTTGTCTCGTCAAAGAGCTTCGCCTCCTTGGTCACATCCTTGAAGCGTCCACGGCCGAGGTTTTTGTAGAGTCGAGGTGACACACCCGGGTACGATTCGGGCGTGCAATAGGACTTGGATTCACCGTCCAAGGTGCAGAAAAGGTCGCTTTCGCGACCCCACTTCACGTAATTGGCCACAAACAGGTCGAGCTGCCCGTCGCGGTTGTAATCCAGCCAGGCTGCGCTGCTGCCGAAGTCCGGATTCCCCAAACCCGCCGCCCGGGTCACGTCATGAAAAACACCGTTGCCCTGGTTCTGAAACAGGCGATCAGCCCCGAGAGCGGTCACGTAGATATCCTGATCACCGTCGTTGTCGTAATCGGCGATGGCACATCCCATCCCATACATCTCGACGGCAAGACCCGCCGGTCTGGTCACGTCAGTGAAAGTTCCGTTCTTGTTGTTCCGATAAAGACTGGAATAGCTGATTTTCTTCTTCCGTTCCGGCCAGTCGCTCCCGTTCACCAGGAAGATGTCGAGCCAGCCGTCGTTGTTGTAGTCGAGGAAGGCACAGCCGGCGCCCATCGTCTCGGGCAGGTACTTCTTTCCGTAAGCTCCGTTATTGTGAACGAAATTAATGCCTGCCTGGCGGGTTACGTTGGTAAAACGCACCTGCGCGGCGACCGGGACCAGGAAGCCCGTCAGCAGCCAAATCCAGAGAAGTCGCTTCATAGTTTTTCAGTCGTGAGACATCCGCGAGCGTTTCCAGCCGTACGCTCGAATGCTCGTGAATGGCCTGTCGCTCATTGTTGTTTTCGGGATGCGCCAGTCGATGCGGTCCGGTGATGGCCTGCGAGCTTTCATCGGCCTTGAACCGCAGGTACAGCTTCTGTTCGCGCTCCGCCAGCGCCCGGTTGCCCATTCCCCGATAAGCCAGCATCAGGTTGTAATGAGCCTGCAGGTCCTCGGGATCGATCCGCAAAACACGATTCAGCACTTCCACCGCTTCCTTGAACTGGCGCTTCAAGAACAGGATCCGGCCGATCTGGTTCAATACCATGCGGTCCTGGGGGTACTTCGACTCCGCTTTCCACAGATGTTCCAGGGCTTTTTCATAATTCCCCTGCGTCTTGTACGTCATGCCAAGGAAGAAATGGGTTTTGGCCAGTTCGGGATCAAGCCTGAGTGCATCCAGCAGGACTTCCTGGGCCTCCTGGGTCCGGCCTTCCTGAGCACGGACGCGGCCGATATTCACATAGCCGTCGACATACTTCGGATTGATTTGCACAACCCGTTTGAAAATCTCCTCCGCCGCCTTCAAATCGCCCTGCAGTAACAGACCAATCCCATAATCGTTCCAGCGGATCAGGTCTTTCGGGTTGAGCACCGCCTCTTGGTGGGAAACGTCCGTGCCGGCGGGAACGACTTTCAGCTGAGCCGTGGTTTCCGCCATGACGACAATGGGGAGATCCGGAATCTCCTTGAGCTTTCCCGAAACCTTGGAAAGGTCCCCGGTGAAGACCCATTTCCCATCGTCATATCCGGGAGCGATCGAGACCGCAACCTGGCTCGGATCCCGCACCCCGGCATAGGCCCATTGCGTATTCCACCACGCGAATTTGCGGTAATTGACCTTGGCTTTGAGCGTGATTGTCCCGCCGGCATCCCCGGGAATCTTGAGTCGATAATGCACGGTGTCGGCGGCCCCAGGCGGGATCAGCCGCACGTACAAAACCGACCGCGCCATCCAGGCGTTGCGTTTGTTGATGTGATTGCCGTTTGCGTCGAGCAGGAAGGAGCGGTAAAAATGAGCGGAGGGCTCGACCGGCCCCTTGCGTCCTGACTCGTCTTCGGGCACGTAGCCGCTCCAGAAGATGGTTTTCCCGCGCTCGTCGACCGCCTGCAGCTCCACCCAGACATCGAATCCGTCGACTGTCCCGCCCGGGAAGAAGTGGCCGACGTTTTTCGTCCTCACGACGACATCCACACGGACGTCATCCCCGGCCTGTACCAGGGGGTTGACGCGGTTTACCGGCGCCAGGATCTTTGCCGCTTCCGTATACCCGGCTCCGACGCCGACCGCGAAGCCCATCTGGTCGCCTTCCGCAAATGTGCTGGAGATCTGCGGCTCGTCCGCACTTGCCGCCCGGCGCCCGGCAGACTCCTCCCCGACAACTTCCCCCGCCTCGCTGACCGCGAAAATATCCACCCCGACCTGGTCGCTTTTCAGAAACTTGATCACCGTCTCGAGCTGCTCGTGATCTTTGTTGGCAAAGGGGAGAGCCGTGTTGGCGGCCGGGAAGCGGTGGCTGTGTACGAATCCATTGAGGTTGCCGGCATCGTTCGAGGCGACCAGCGGCATATGACAATCGGCGCATTTCTTCGACTGTTTCGGGTAGTAGAACGAACGTGCGGAATGCCCCGAAATCCCGCTGTTCTGCCAGGCGTCATAGTCATTGAAACCCCTGGTCCACCGGTAATTGTTGACCGGAATATCCAGATGCACCTTGTGACAGCTCGAGCAGTAATCGGGAGTCTGGCTCCGGAAAAACGGCTTCAGGAACGTCCGGCGATGCGGGCCGGGATCGAGCCGGACCACAAAATCGTGGACCCCCTTGATCAGCCGGTTCTCGCTGGTCGCCAGATCGTGGAGCGGCGGGTATTCAATCACGAAATGCCCGTTACCCATCGTGCTCCCTACCGACACGATCGAGTGGCACGACGTACACGTCAAACCGGCCTGCGCCTCGGGCGTGTGGATCTGGTCCTTGATTGGTCGATCCATCATGCCGTTGAAGAAAACCGCATGATCGTGACAGCCGCCGCACCACTTGGACGGCTTGGTTCCCACCACGTCCTGCATGTATTCGATCGATTTCCGGTACCACTGGTTGTTGAAAGAGGAGAAGTGATGCGCGCTCGAGGCCCATTGCCTGTAAATGTCGGGGTGACATCCCTTGCTGGCGCACGACTCCGGCTTCATGAAAAACGCCGACGGAATCGTCCGGTTCACGTCGGTATTGGCCGAAGAGGGGAAAAACGGGCTCTCCGCCCCCGCGCCTTCCTCTTCCATTCGAACCGGAACCGCCGTCGGATTGACGATCTCCCAGCTGGGATTCGGGTAGTAACGGTACCAGGTCTGAACACCCAGCGGCAGCGCCAGCCCGATAACCAGCGCCGCCACCAGGAGCGCCCGGCTCCGGCCCGAGATGAGACTGGCCATCACAAAGAGCACGAATCCGCTGCCGACAACCACGATATGAGCCAGGAGGAGCCAGTAGTATGGACGGGTCGCGCCCGTTATGACCAGCGCTGTGCCGAGCAGCCCGCCGGCGATCATCAGGATGACCGCCAGCCGGCTTAACCAGGAGGCCTGTCGAAGCGAACCGCGCAAAAAAGCGACCAGGCCCACCAGGACCAGCGCCCCCAGCCCCAAGTGCAACAGGAGATTCGCGACGTAGAAAAGCGTCGGTGAATCAAAACTGTACAGGTAAGCGCTGTTGATCACCAGCAGAGCCAGGGCAGCCGACAGCCGACGAGTCATAGGCATACTCTTCTCACGATCACCTCGGGATCGCCAACCGGTCAATCATCCATCGTCTTGGCCTGGGATGCCTCAAGATAGGGGGCCGCAACGATCGCTCGTGGCGGGATACTTTTTGTAGAGCAAACTCCGTGCCGAAGTGTGTGACATCATCATAACCCACGATCCGCCTTCAAGTTAAGCAGACTGCAACAAGAAATGACCCGGGAAACGTGTATTTACATGTCTGGTTGTTCATCATTTATATGCACCTATTTTGAAACACACGCCGGCGAGTTACGCGCCGGAGAGAACGGGGGCGGTCAGGTTGTCAAGGCTGCCCGCTTAGTGGTATCTTCTCATATATTTTATGAATGGCCTCCGCGAGCGGCTGAAGAAGGACACTTCGAGCCTGAAGATTACCGTGGTGCTTTTTGCGGTCCTGCTCGCGATTAACTGCGCGGCGGTCTGGTTCATCCTGGTCTCACGCCGCAATGTTCAGCAAATCGCGGCCCAGGACTTGCAGCTGCAAACGACTGCCCAGGCGCGCTCGATCGAAGCCTTGCTGGCGAATTTGCGAGGCGAGTTTCTTTTCCTGTCGCAGTCGGCCCCACAGTCGACGGCCGTAACGGTCCTCTCCGACCCGAACCCGCTCGTGAAGCGCTGGGGCCGGCTGGATGTGGAAGGCATTTTCCTCCGCTTTCTCCAAGCCCGCCCGGAAGTCTTACGGCTGATCCTGCGTGACGGCGCAGGCAAGCCGCTTATCGTGGCGGGGCGCCGGGAGGGCGCTCCTGTGCTTCTGCCCCCTGGGGATTTCACCCAGGCGGCGACCAGCGGCGGCAACGTGTGGGCCAGCCAGTGGCCGATTGCGGCGGGCCCGCCGGAAAACGGCATCTTGGAGACGTTGCTGGACGTCTCGGAGCTGCTTTCCGTCGTGGCGCCGGGCAGCGAGTCCAAGCTGAAAATCGTTCAGGAACGCCGGCCGCTCGTTCGACCGCCCTCCGACGACTCGCTGGTGGCCTCGGTGCCGATTCGAGACGAACACTGGACCACCCCCATACACTGGACCTTGATTCGGACCGAGAATCAAAGCCAGCTGGTCTCGTCGGTCGCCAACCTGGCGGCGCATTACCGGGCGACGATTATCCTCAACCTTTTGGTCATAAGCCTGACGCTGGTCCTGGGCGCTCTGGCGTTCCGGCAGGTTCGACGCTCGGCGATTCTTGAGGCAGAGAATCGGCATCAGGCCAGGGTCCGGGAGCTGGAACGCCAAATGCTCCATACGGAGCGGCTGGCGAGCGTCGGTCGACTGGCAGCCGGCCTGGCCCATGAGATCAACAATCCGCTGGAGGGCATCGGGAACTATCTGAGCCTCTTGGAGGAAGACCTGAAGGACGGACGGGCAGAGGGCTGTCTGGAGCTGACCGCAGGCGTCCGAGAGGGGCTCAATCGTGCGGCGGGGATCACGCGCCAGGTTCTGGCTCTCTCCGACCCGGGCAGAAGCCCCAAAACGGCAATGAGCATGAACGCCGTGGCCAGGGAGACCTTCGATTTTGTCAGGTCTAATCCGGCTTTTCGGCACGTCCGCATGGAGCTGCGTGTTCCCGATGATGACCTGATCATTCTCGGGAACGCGATTACCCTGGGCCAGGTCGTCTTGAATCTGATCCTCAACGCCTGTGAGTATCAGGAGCAGGGAGGCCAGGTCGAGGTGGTGTTGGACCGCGTGGACGCCAAGGCGCGCTTGAGGGTGAGCGATCGGGGGCCTGGCATTCCCGAAGACGCATTACCAAGGATTTTTGAGCCCTTCTTTTCGACCCGAGGCTCGACGGGACTCGGGCTGTCGCTTTGCCATTCGATCGTGACCGACCATGCCGGGCAGGTGACGGCCGCCAACCGCGGCGATGGGCAGGGCGCGGTCTTCACGGTGGAAATCCCGCTAAGCGAACCGCGAGCCGCCGACACCGAGCCTGCTGGGGTCAAGGAGAAGGAACTGACAGGCTGAGAACTGGGAGCCGGAGGGCATCCAACCTGCCGCTGGTCCGCCGGCCAAACGCCGGCGTTTTTCCGAACGGAGCAGGCCAATGATGTCCCTTCCTCCCGGCATTTGAAAGGTCTACATGAGCGCAAGGACGAACACCAAGGGCACGGTCTTGATCGTGGATGACGAAACCTACGTACGGGACTCCCTGGCCACGGTGATGAGACGCAAAGGGTACATGGTGCGAACTGCACCGGGCGCGGAGCAGCTCATCGCCTCAGGAGCGCTGCAAGGGGTCGACGTGGTCGTCACCGATCTTCGCATGCCGGGGCAGGACGGGCTTACCTTCCTGCGTTCTCTTGCGGAAACCGAGTCGACGATTCCCGTCATCGTCCTCACGGGCCACGGCACTGTTCCCTCGGCGGTCGAGTGCATGAAAGCCGGCGCCTTCGATTACCTGCTCAAGCCTTCGACCCCCGACGAGCTGGACCTGGTCATCGACCGGGCGATCAACCAGACGACAATGAAACGGGAGCTTGAGTACTTCCGTTCCGCCGACGCCCGGAAGCCTGGACCGTCAGGGCCCGTCGGCGTGAGCGCCGGCTGGAAGCAGGTGTTACGGCTGGTTGAAGCGGCGGCGCCGGCGGACACGACGGTGCTTCTCCTCGGCGAGTCGGGAACCGGAAAGGGCGAAGCGGCTCGTCTGGTTCATCAATGCAGCCGCCGCAACAAGAAGCCGTTCGTTCGTGTGAACTGCGCCGCCATCCCGATCGATCTTTTCGAGAGCGAATTTTTCGGGCACCGGCGGGGATCTTTTACGGGGGCGACGGCCGATCGCGAAGGACGTTTTCGAGTCGCGCACCAGGGGACGCTGTTCATGGACGAGATCACCTCCATGCCGGCAGCCGCGCAGGCCAAGGTGCTCCGGGTGCTGGAGGACGGAGTCTTTGAACGGGTGGGAGACAGCAATCCCACGACCGTCGACGTCCGGCTGGTGGCCGCCTGCAACGTGGACCTGCAGGCCGAAGTGGATGCCGGACGGTTTCGCCAGGACCTGTTTTACCGCATAAATGTCATGACCATTCATATCCCTCCACTGCGGGAACGCAGGGAGGATATCCCGGTCCTGGCCCAGAGTTTTCTCGATGAGTTCCGCGCGAGACTGGCACGGCCTGTGCATTCTTTCGATCCCGAAACCATGAAGATCCTCGAAGCGTACCACTGGCCGGGCAACATTCGCGAGTTGCGCAATGTAATCGAGCGCGCCGTTCTTCTGGAGACCGGCCCCGAGCTGATGCCCGATAGCCTGCCCTTCGGGTTCCAGCAGGAAGGACGTTCCCCGGGTGCGCATCCGCCTGAAGATCTCAACCTTCGAAGTGCCCTGGCGGCCGAGGAGTGCCGGATACTGAAAGCGGCGCTGGCGCGGTCGAACGGGGTTCGCCGTGAAGCGGCCCGCCTGCTGGGAATTGACGAACGGAATCTCTCCTACTTCCTCAAGAAGCATGGACTGAGCGGAACGGGAGGGCGCGCATGAGGCGCGTCTTCTTCCAGGAGAGCGCAGGGATCCTGCCTGCGCGGGTATCCTGCCTGCTGCTTCTGGTCCCGGCCCTCTTCCTCGCCGGCTGTCAAAGCCAACCCGAACCCTCAAAGCCGGGAGAGAGGGCCGGCAGCAGGCCGGAACAAGCGAGAGACGAGGTTCAGAAGCCGCAAGCGGCGCCGCCTGCGGCCCCGGGCAGAGCCGAAGTCTCTACTCCCAAGGCGCCGGCGTCCCCGCCGGCCGGCGCTTTCCTTTTCACCGACATGACGGCGTACTCGGGGATTGTCTTCACGCATTTCAACGACGCGACACCCCGCAAGTATCTTCCCGAGACCATGGGCGCCGGGGTCGCCCTCCTGGATTACGACAACGACGGCCTCGTCGATATTTACCTGGTCAACGGCGCCAGACTGAAACCTCCCCGGGATGTCCCCGGCGCACCGACCGGGGCGCTGTACCGGAATCTGGGCAACTGGAAGTTCCAGGCCGTTACGGCGCAGGCGGGCCTGGACCAGCCCATGTTCGGGATGGGCATCGCCGTCGGCGACTATGACAACGACGGCTTCACCGATCTCTTTATCAACGGCGTGGATGGCGATCGCCTTTACCGGAATGCGGGGAACGGCACTTTCGAGGATGTGAGCGAGCGCGTCGGGCTGAACGATTCCGGCTTCGGTTCGAGCGCCGCTTTCCTTGACTATGATCGCGACGGCTACCTGGACCTCTTTGTCGGCCGTTACGTCGAATGGACACGCGAGACCGACATTACCTGCAGCCCGGACGGCGTCCACCGGGTGTACTGCACGCCGGAGGCGTATCACGGCGAGAGCAACCGGCTTTACAGGAATATGGGGGGCCGCCGTTTCAAGGATGTCACCCGCTCCTCGGGGATCTGGCAGCAGGACGGCAAGACGCTCGGCGTCGCCATCATGGATCATAACCATGACGGCTGGCCGGACATTGCAGTCGCCAACGACACCGTTCGCAATTTCCTGTTCGTGAACAACCGGGACGGCACCTTTACCGAAAGCGGGGTCGCGACCGGAATGGCGTACAGCGAGTCCGGCGCCACGCGAGGCGGAATGGGTATCGACGCGGGTGATGCCGACGGAGACGGCTTCACGGACATCGTCGTAGGGAACTTCTCCCAGGAAATGAGCGCCCTTTACCGTGGGTCGGCAGCGGGCTTTTTCGTCGATGACGCGCCGCAGGCGGGAATCGGCCTGCCCACGCTTATGACCCTGGCTTTTGGAACCCTTTTCTTCGACTACGACAACGACGGCCTGCTGGACCTGCTGATTGCCAACGGCCACATTGAGCCCGAGATCAACAAGACGCAACGGCTCCAGCAGTACGCTCAGCCTCCCCAGCTTTTCAGGAACGAGGGCGACGGCAATTTCAGGCAGATGACCGACAGTGCGGGCAGCCCGCTCAGAGAGCCGCTGGTCGGCCGGGGCCTGGCTTCGGGTGACCTGGATGGTGACGGCGACCTCGACATTGTCATTACACAGAACGGGCATCGGGCCAAGGTCTGGCGGAACAACGCGAGGCGCCAATCCTGGCTTCGGGTCCAGTTGTGCGGCAATCGAAGCAACCGAACCGGCTACGGGGCAGTCATCAAGGCGGTTGCCGGGAAGAAGACCTGGGTGCGAATGTTCAGCTCAGGACGCTCGTATCTCTCGGCGTGCGAACCCATAACGAGCATCGGGCTCGGCTCGGTCACCGCGCTGGACCGGCTCGAAATCACCTGGCCTTCCGGCCAGGTCCAGACGATACAGCGCCCGCCGCTGAACCAGCTTTTGAAGGTGAAAGAAGCTCCGGCAGCCACCTGAAACGTCATCTGGAGGAACAAGCATGCCCGTCTACGTCGGCGCCTCCGGCTGGCAATACAAGGACTGGTCCCGAACTTTCTATCCGCCCGGCACGGGATCGTTGCTTGAGTACTACTCGGCCAGGTTCAGAACCGTCGAGATCAATGCCACCTTCTACCGCCTGCCTGAGAAGCCCGTGTTCGAGAAATGGGACGCCGAGGCTTCCGGAGACTTCCGGTTTGCGGTCAAGGCCAGCCGCTTCCTTACTCACATGAAAAAGCTCAAAGATCCCGAGGAACCTGTCGCCCGACTGCTCGAACGGTGCGCGGGACTGAAGCGCAAGCTGGCCGTGATTCTCGTGCAACTCCCTGGCAACTTCCCGCGACATGACGAGCGCCTGGAGGCCACACTGGCTGCTTTCCCGAAAAACATGCGGATTGCGGTCGAATTCCGGCACGAATCGTGGTTCTCCGACGAAGTCAAGAACCTGCTCAGCCGGTACAAGGCCGCGCTCTGTCTCGCTGATCGCGGCGGCCGGCTTCTTACGCCTTGCTGGAAGACGTGCGACTGGGGCTATCTTCGAATGCATCAAGGAGAACAGCGACCGCTTCCCTGCTATAACGCTTCGACTCTGAAGGAGCGCGCCCGGATGCTTGCCGGCTTGTGGAAGCCCCGCCAGGACATCTTTGTCTATTTCAACAACGATACCGGCGGCTGCGCCATTCGGGACGCGGTGGCTTTTGCCCGGGCAGCCGAGGAGGCAGGCCTCTCCCCGACCCGCGCGCTCCTGTAGACGCAGGCCGCAGTCATTCCCAATACGGCTCGACTCCGTAAAACTGGTGAATGTGGATCCCCGGAAGCTTACTGAGAATCGGTGAGAATGGGCAGAGAGCGGGGCTGCGGGTTACAGAGCACAGGCGGCAGGCGACCGCGCGGCACTTTGCTCGAAACGCGCCCGCCTGGGTGTGACTACATGAACAGAGGAAGGCTCCGTGACCGAACGGCTCAACTTTCCGGCGTAAGCTCGGCCATCAACCTTTCCCACTCCTGGTAGAGGGCGGCGAGATCGGTGTCCAGTCTCTCGTGCTCCTCCGAAAGCTCGTGCAGGCGGGTGAAGTCGTCGTAGCCCTCCTGCAGCTCGGCGACAACCTTCTGCTGAGCAGCTTCCAAATCGGCGATCCGGGTCTCGATTTCATGGAGCCGGCGCTCGCGGCGCAGGCGCTCGTTCTTGGAGAGTCCTGGGGCAGGCCTGGAAGGCGTGGCTTCGCGAAAAGGCGGCTCAGCGTCTCGGCCTTGCTCCTCGACGGGCCGGCTTGGTTGAGGCGGCTCGCGCTCCTCGATCAGCCGCTGCAGCTCCTCAATGCTGTCGGCAGGGACCAGACGCCGATCCCGAATCAGAAGGAAGCGCTCCACGACGTTGCGCAGGAAGTAAAGGTCGTGAGAAATGACGATCAGTGTTCCCTCGTAGCTGCCGAGCGCCTCTTCCAGAGCCTCTCGACTCTGAATATCGAGGTGGTTGGTCGGCTCGTCCAGAAGCAGGACATTCGAGGGATGGAAGAACAAGCGGGCCAGGGCCAGCCTGCTCTGTTCGCCACCACTCAGCCGGGAGACCTTCTTGAAGACGTCATCTTCCTGAAACAGGAACCTGGCGGCCAGGTTCCGGATCTCGAGGTCCGTGCAGGCTGAATCGAGTTCTCGCAAGCGGTCATAAACCGTCGCGTTCGGGTCTTCGATGGTTTGAGACTGCGCGAAATAGGCCGGGTAGTTGTTGACACCCCAGTCCAGGTGCCCGCCGAGCAGCCTGACCTCGCCCAGGAGGCTCTTGAGGAGAGTGGTCTTGCCGGTCCCGTTTCCGCCCACAAAAGCCACGCGCTCGCCCCGGCGGACCGTCAGTTTAACGTCCTCTATAAGCGGCCGCCCCTGCTCGTAGCCGATGACGCCCTGCCGGATACGCAAGCTGTCGGATCCGCCGCGCCCCGCCTCGGCGATCTTCAGCTTGATTTCCCGGGTGTCGTGATGCGGCCGTTCCAGCCAATCCGTCCGCTCCAGCTGCTTCAGACGCGACTGGGCCTGTTTGGTCTTTTGCCCGGCCATGTTCCGCCGAATGTAGTCCTCGGTTTTCGCCTTCCATTCCTGCTGTTTTTCGTACTGTTTCAGCTCAAATGCGATCCGTTCCTGTTTCAGGGCTCGGGAGCGGGTAAAGCCGGCCGGGTAATCGAACAGCCGGCCGGCCTCAAGCTCCCAGGTTCTTTCGGTGACGCGGTCGAGGAAGAGCCGGTCGTGGCTGATGACGATAAACGAAGTCTTGACCTGGCGCAGATATTCGGTCAGCCAGATTATCCCTTGAATGTCCAGATGGTTGGTCGGCTCGTCGAGGAGGAGGAGGTCCGCGCCGCGCAGGAGCGCCTCCGACAGCAGGAGGCGGCTCTGTTGCCCGCCGCTCAGATGGCTGGTCGGCAGGTCCAGGGTTTCCTTGTCGAACCCGAGACCCAACAGGACAGCCTCGGTTCGCGCCGCATAGTCGTATCCGCCTTGAAGGCGGTAGCGATGTCTCAAAGACTCGTATTCCGCCGCCAGGCTGTCCGGCAGATGCCCGGAGATCTTCGCCATTTCCGCTTCCAGTTCGTGCATCCGCAGCTCCATGGAGTGCAGGTGATCGAAGACCCGAAGCGCCTCCTGGCGCACTGTCGGATCTCCACGGAACTCGGCGATCTGGGCGACCCGGGAGATGACCAATCCCGAAGCGCGATAAACCTGCCCGGCGTCCGGCGACTGTCGGCCTTCAATCAGCTCGATGAGCGTAGTTTTCCCGGTCCCGTTTCGGCCTATCAGCCCGATCCGGTCACCTGGGTTGCACTGCACGGACAGGTCGCGGAACAGCCAGTCGCCGCCAAATTCCCGTCCTACGGATTCAAGTCGGAATAGCATCGGTTGGCGATTCATCCATGCTATCCGTTTTGTTCGTCGGCCGCTTGATTCAAGGCCAACGGACAGCACGGATTGCGCGGAATCATTCTTTAATCTTGATAAACCCTGGATTCAGTATTCCCTTGGGATCGTAGAACCTTTTCCATCCGATCAAGCGGCCCCACCGGTCCCCAAAGTGGTTCTTCCATTGCTTCTGATCGAAATTGATCCAGCCGGAGAGGCAGCGCTTGCCGCCCATCTCGATACTCAGCTCGCTTGCTTTCATGAGCATCGGGAGCACCATGGGCAGGAGCTGGCGAGGCACGGCCGGCAGGATTCCGAAGTGAACCATTCGTTCGCCTTCCGGGAGCATGAGCAGCGGGAGAGGTGGGCTCTGCTGAGGCAACGGGGCCAGAATGATCTGCCCGCCCGTGAGCAGGTTCGGCGGAAGGCTTCGAAGCACACCTTGGATAAAGGGTCCGGCGTTCCTCCAGGGAAGAACCGTTTCCACCCAGGGATGAGCGAGTGACCACGTCCCGGTTTCCCGCCAGAACGAGTATAGGGCGTCATGACGCGTGGCAAAGCCGAGCATCCCGGAATCTTCCACATGCGTCTTGCGGAAGTACCGCAGGCCGTCCAGCAGGCGCTCGTCGTGAGGCGGCGTGTGCCCGTGCTCGACCGACACCTGCAGCAGATAGAACCATTCGGCGAACTGGACCCTCGTCTCGCCCATACTCTTGAAGCCAAGCGAACACGGGACAGCAAAAGCCTCCAGGTAGTCAAACCGCTCCTCGATCATCAGGAGCTCGCAATCGCGCATTAACGCGGGAAGGTTATCGTACAGGAGATAGTACGTCCGCACCTGGGGCGCGCACACCCGCAGGTGGACCTTGGCCCGCGTGACAACCGAGAACTGTCCCAACCCCGCCCTGGTACAGTTGAAGAGCTCCGGATTCTCGTCCGGTGAACAACGGGCCGTGTGCCCCTCGCCTGTGATCACCTCGAGCTCTTCCAGGTAAAGAACCAGGTGGCCGCGTTTAAAGCTCGATGCGCCCAGCCCGCCCATCGATACCGTCCCGCCCACCGTCACGTCGAGATAACTGGGAAACACCGGCGGGACCAGGTTCTCTTCGACAGCCATCCGGACGAGATCGCTCCAGAGAGCGCCGGCCTGAACCCAGGCCGAATGTCGCCCGATTCGCTCGATTCGATTCAGCGGTCCCATGTCAAGGAGGATCCCGCCTTGGCTCAGCGACTGGCCGCTCTGGGAATGGGACATCCCGCGCGTCGTCACAGCCCAGCCCTCGGCAGCCGCGGTCTTGATGAGCGTGCAAACGTCTTTGGTCGAGTAGGGCACGGCGACGGCTGCCGGCGAGCAGGCAACCAGCCCTCCGAAGTCGGTTTGGACCTCGGCCAGAGTCTCCTCGTCGGTGAGAATCTGGCCTTGAAATGCTTCTTTCAGTTTCTCGAAAGCCATCTGGCGCCCCGTGCTAAACTTCTGAGTTTACCACGTTAGCAGTGAGACCGGACGAGCCTTTTGTCGGGCCGACTTGCCTGCGCGCGACGTACTGAGCCTGTCGCGGCCGGCCGGATGCCGGACCGAGGCGCCGGAGCAGTCTATGACAGCCGACCTGCCCAAGCAAATCCTGATCATCAGGACCGGCGGCGTGGGAGATTTCATCCTCAGCCTCCCCGTGATCCGCGCTCTCGCGGAGTGCTGGCCGGAGGCCGAGCTGGAGATTCTGGGAAGGCCCGCTATTGCTGAATTGGCCGGCTCTCGTGTGAAGCGCATCACCTCGGTTGACGATCGCCGCTTTGCAAGTCTCTTCACCGACGCCGCGCTGAGCGGTTCTGACCCCGCCACGGTGTACCTGTCCTCGTTCGATCTGGCGGTCAGTTTCCTCGGCGTTCCGGAATCGGATTTCGGCGCCAGGCTGCGGTCCCTGGTTCCTCGGACGTTTTTCATTTCCCCACCGAAAGCATCGGGAACCAGACACGCCGTCACTCACTTCCTTCAGGCGCTCGAGCCTGCGGGAATCGTGACTGCGGATCCGATCCCGCGAGTCGAGCTTCCGGGGGAGGCCCGAGAGGCCGGGCGACGGCTGCTGCAAAGAGCCGCCGGAACAGCCGCGTTCGACCCGCCGGTCATCATTCATCCCGGAAGCGGCGGCCGTCACAAAAACTGGCCTCCCCGGCTGTTTGCACAGACAATCGGACTTTTCAAGGCGACCGGACCCCAGCCGGTCCTGCTCCAAGGCGAGGCCGACGAAGCAACGATCGGGGAAGTCATGGATCAGCTGGGACGAAACCAGGCGCCGGTGCTGAAAGACGCGCGGCTGGTCGAAGTCGCGGGCGCCATTGCCTGCAGTCAGCTCGTGGTAGGCAATGACAGCGGCATCAGCCATCTGGCCGCGGCTCTCGGCATCCCTCTCGTCTGCCTGTTCGGTCCCACCGACCCGAAGGTCTGGCGCCCCTTAGGCCCTCGCGTGCGTGTCCTGACCTTCGACGAGGCAACCCCCGAGCGAGTGCAAGAAGCAGGCATCGCCTTAATGCGAGGCAGTCGTCAGGAGCCGGACAGGCGCACATCAGCGACCTGATCCGGGCAGGAGACACGAGCGGTTCGTAGTCCCGCCTTCTGCGAGGGCTTTTCATGGTTTGTCCAGTCCGCCTCGGCGTATACTGAGCGGACGTTTTCAACTGCTGATCCAGGCAGGGGGATTCCGGAGGGATGGGTCAATCGGTTTTTGCGACGACTGTGATTTCACGCCGGCAGGCCATCGTGCTGCTCCTCTTTGCCGCCGTTTTCTGGAGTCTGGGAGGACTTCTCATCAAATCGGTCCAGTGGAACCCGCTCGCCATAGCCGGCTGCCGAAGCGCGATTGCCGCCGCTTTGATCGCGCTGATCGTGCGCCGCCCGAATCTCCACTGGTCGGCGGTGCAAATCGGCGGCGCTTTTGCCTACGCGGGGACGGTCATCCTTTTCGTCGTCGCGACCAGGTTGACAACGGCCGCGAATGCGATCCTCCTGCAATACACGGCCCCCATTTACGTGGCGCTGCTCTCGCACTGGCTTCTTCGGGAGAAGATCCGTTGGATCGATTGGGCCACGATCGCAGCCGCTCTTGCGGGGATGGCGCTTTTCTTCCTTGACAGCCTTTCACCGGCCGGATTCTGGGGCAACGCTGCGGCCGTGGCCAGCGGGGTCACGTTCGCCTGGTTGGTCCTGCTCATGCGCAAGCAGAAAGGAGGATCGACTATTGAATCCGTCCTGCTCGGCAATATCCTGACGGCTGTCCTGTGCTCGCCTTTTTTCTTCACAGGATTCCCCACGCAATGGTCTGACTGGTCTGTTCTCCTGACGCTCGGCCTCTTCCAGCTGGGCCTGTCCTATCTCCTCTATTCCCTGGCGATCAAGTCTGTCACGGCCATTGAAGCCATACTGATCCCCGTGATCGAGCCGATCCTCAACCCTGTCTGGGTGCTTCTGTTTCTGGGCGAGAGGCCAGGCGCCTGGGCGATGGCTGGCGGGGCCATCGTGCTCGCCGCCGTCACCCTGCGTAGCGTCGCGTTGACGATTCACGATCGTTGATCGATCATGGGTTCTGTCGCGATGAGGAGTCAGTCGTCAACCGTTAAACGTCAGTCAGCAAATCGGATGGAGTATGAGGAACATGAACGGAAGAATCTTCTGGCTTGTGCCGGCTCTGGTTGCGCTGGTCTTGATTCTTGGGCCGAACTTCCTGACTTCGGACGCTCAGACCGGAGCTCCAGCTGGCTTTGTCTCTATTTTTGACGGAAAGACCTTTGCAGGGTGGAAAGTCCCCGAGGGTGACAACGGCCATTGGAAGATCGTCAATCGAGTCATCGATTACGACGCCGAGAGTGAAGCCAAGGGCGATAAGAACCTGTGGACCGTAAAGGAGTACGGGGACTTCGTGGTCAGGGTCGACTGGCGGATCAAAGCTACGCCGTACAAGAACCCCGATGTCCCGATCATCTTGCCGACCGGGGATCACAAGCTCGACGAAAACGGAAAGGAGATCCGCATGGTGGTTCCGGATTCCGACTCGGGCATCCTGCTGCGCGGACAGCCGAAATCCCAGGTGAACATTTGGTGTTGGCCGGTCGGCTCGGGAGAAGTGTACGGCTATCGGATGGACAAGACCATGCCCGCCGAGGTACGAGCCCGAGTCACACCCAAAGTCCTTGCCGACAAGAACATCGGCGAGTGGAATACGTACGAAATCACCATGCGCGGCGACCGGCTCACCGTGGTCCTCAACGGCAAGACCGTCATTGAAAACGCCCAACTCCCGGGCATTGCCAGGCGCGGCCCGCTCGGCCTGCAGCACCACGGGGCTAAAACAAACGGCCAATGGAACACCCCGCCCGCCCTCGTGCAGTTCAGGAACATTTATGTGAAAGAGCTGTAAGAACCCTCAGACGAAACGGACGGGGAGCGCGCAGGCTGGAGGTCTGCCGCTCCCAGCGTCCCCGTCACCCCGCGCTTCCCCTCAGTCAGTAATCCCGATCACTGATCTGGAATTTTCTGCCCGCTAATCTTCTGCCGCTTACGAAGAGGGGGAGCGTGCCGATCTGCCTGTACTTTCCGGAGTTCGCGATCGAGAGAGAACTGGTCCGTGAAGTCTGCCGAAGAAGCGGTTTGCCGGCTCCCCGTTACGTCTTCCCCGCGCCGGATCTGCTGGCTCAGATCGAGAACGCCTTGAAAGTCCTGGATGCGGTAGAGAAAGCCTGCCTGCCTGAAATTGTCCAGAGGCGGTGCCGCTTTTTCATCCAGGAATATGTCCTGCCCGAGCTTGAAAACTTCCTCCACCTTGCGCGAGCGATCGCCGAGACGCCTCGCGGCAGCGAGGCCGAGGCCCGCGTGCTCGAACGCTTCGGCATCTCGGTCGAGCTGGGAATCATCAGGCGCAACTCCAGGACCAAGGCCCTCAGCAGATCCGACCAGGAATTCCTCCAAGGCTTCAACATCGTGTGGTGAAGCGGGGGCCGTTCGGCACCCGAACCGACCATACGGGCTACCGCCTCGACGAAAGCCTCCTGATCGCTGGAAAAGGGGCCGTAACCGCTCAGTCTTGTTCGTAGCTCCGCTTTTGGGCCGGTTCGCTCAAAGCACTACGGGGAGCGAGGCGAATGGATTGTAAGGCTTGATTCAAAGCCCGCCCGAAGGCGGAACGACAAACAAAACTGGGACTTAGCCCCACTGATTTGGAGGTGAAAGGGCGAATGGCGCAGCGAGATCCACACCCGCGCCGGATGCGTGCGTTCAAAACGAATCGATCCTGGTTCCGGCACTCACCCGACACGCTCCCCGTCCGCTGACGGTCCGCAAAAAGCGCTCCGCTTGCGGCTCTGTGGCGCTTTCAGAGCCTCGCCGTACGAAGACTGGAGGGTTACCAGGGGGCCACAGAATTTGCTTGCTTCTCGGTTTCGATTTCGGTAGCTTTCACTCACTCGTTCATACCGGTCTGGGGCCCGCGGATTTGCGAGAGGAGTACAGGATGAAAGCCAGATGGCCTTCAGACGGGATCTTCCACCGACAGCTCTTGGCCCTGATCAGGCTGGCCACGTTGGCGCCTTCAAAATACAACACGCAACCCTGGACCTTCGCGATTGAAAAGAACGCTGTGCGGATCTGCCCGAATCTATCCCGACGGCTTCCGGTCGCCGACCCGCACAACCGCGCGCTGTACATAAGCCTCGGCTGCGCGCTCGAGAACCTGCTCATCGGCGCCGCGTGTTACGGTCTCCGCGCGGAGGTTGAGTACCACCTCGAGAACGACCGGGCCCACTCGATCCTGGTCCGTCTGACCCGTACGCCGGCCCGCCAGGGCGATCCCCAATTGCTGCGGGCTATTGCCGACCGCCAGACTACACGCGGAAAGTACAGCGGAGACAGGATTGCATCGGCGGATCTGCGCTTGCTGGTCCACGCCAGCCGGGAAGAGGGAGTCCATTTCGGACTTCTTACCGGCCCCCACGAGGTCCGACCGATCTTTGCAGCCGTCCGGGAATCCAATCGCCGCGTACTCGCCGACAACGGCTTTCTCAGCGAGATCCTGTCCTGGATCCGCTTCACGCGGAAAGAGGCGGAGGCCACGCACGACGGACTCAGCAACACCGTCCTCGGGCTTCCACCGTTGCCCTCATGGCTCGCTGGGAAGGCCACGCGCAAGTTCGTGGTCCGTTGCCGGCTTCGCGACCGGGAGAAGCTCATTCCCGGGTCAGCAGCCGTGATGCTCTTTGCAGTCGCGCGCAACGACCCGCTGCATTGGATCGCAGCAGGACGAAGCTTCGAGAGGGTTGCCTTGACAGCTGCGAACTTGCACATCCGGCACTCTCACCTGACTCCGGCCTGTGACGTCGTCCAGACTCGGATCCGGCTTTCGAGCTTCCTGGGGCTTTCCGACAGCGAGACCCCGGTGCTGCTGCTCCGGATCGGTTATGCAGACCCGTTGTCGGCTTCGCTGCGGCGGCCCGTAGCCGACGTTCTGGCGCCGCCGACCAGCACGGAGCCTGCCGGGGGCAGGCGCGCGGCGCAATCATGGCTTCACACGGCGGGTGATTCCATCCACGGAGTGCATGGGGACAAGCTTCGAGGCATCCGGCTGGCCCTGGAAAAAGAAGGGCTGAGGAGCCCCGAGAGTCGCATGTAAGTATCCCCCGGCAGAGCCGGGCGCTTTAGTTTCGTGAGCCCTCAAAGCGGCGTGAGGTAGCCGCTGGCGCGCCTACTTGCGCCGCTGGCCTTAACGAACCCGCTTGCTTCGCTGAAAAGCGCTCGCGCGCGATCGAGCGTGCGGGTAGGCTTTTATCGTGGCCGGACTCTCCAGAGTCCGGTTGCCGGGCTCGCGAGAGCCCGGCCATCACCGGTAAGCCGCTCGGTGCGACTGCCGGCGCCAGGATTTTCGAACAGGGCGGTAATGCGATCGATTCCGCCTGCGCGATGCTGGCCGTTGTGTGCACCATGTATGACACCCTGAGCTGGGGTGGCGAGACGCAGGCGCTGATCTATAACCCGTTGACCAAAAAAGTCGTGGGCATCAACGGCCTGGGCGTTGCTCCCACTGGCGCCACCCCCGAATTTTTCAAACAGAAGAACCTGCGATTTCCCCCGGCTGAGGGGCCGCTTGCCGCCGTCACACCCGGCAACCCGGGTGCGCTGATGGTCATGCTCGCCGAGTTCGGTACGCTTTCCCTCACACAGGTGCTGGCCCCAGCCCTCGAGATGGCCGGCGAAGGATACCCCATCGAGGCGGAGCTGGTCAGGAGCATCAAACTCCACAGGAACAAGCTCAAGCAGTGGCCTTACTCGAGAAAAGTGTTTTTCCCTCATGCCGACCGGTCCGACGAACCCCCGCAGCCCGGCGAAATCTGGCGGCAGCCTGACCTGGCTGACACGCTCAGAAAGCTGGTCCAGGCCGAGGCCGACGCGCTCAAGGCGGGAAAGGACCGCAAACAGGCGATCTACGCCGCATACGACCGCTTTTATAAAGGCGACATCGCCGCCGAATTCTGCCGCGGCTCTCAGGAGCAGGGCGGGCTCCACACCCCGGCCGACCTCGCCAACTGGAAGGTCAAGATCGAAGAGCCCGTTATGACTACGTACAAGGGGATCGAGGTTTACAAGCTCACTTGTTGGACCCAGGGGCCGGTGATGCTCCAGGCGCTGAACATCCTCGAGCCGTTTGACCTGCAGGGAATGGGATACAATAGCGCTCGTTATATCCACACCCTCTACCAGGTCATGAACCTGGCGTTTGCCGACCGGGACTTCTATTACGGCGACCCGGATTTCCCCCCGGAAGAACCCCTCCAGGGGCTGCTCTCAAAAAAATACGCCGAGGCTCGCAGGGCGCTTATCGACTGGAAGAAAAACAACCCCGACTTGCGTCCGGGCGATCCTTATCCTTACCAGAGCGCCACGAATCCTTTTGCCGACCTTCTGAAGAACTGGTCAAACACAGAGAGCGCCGGGCAGACCAGTCCAAGCGGCAGCACCGAGCTGCGGATTCCGGACGCCGCGCAGCAGGCGCGGCTTGACGCGGCCTTCCGGGCCGGCACCACCTCCATCCAGGCGGCCGACGACAAAGGCTGGGTCATCTCGGTCACACCGAGCGGCGGCTGGCTGCCTGCCTGCATCGCCGGCAATACCGGGATCGGCATGAGCCAGCGAATGCAAAGCTTCGTCGTCAACGAAGCCGAGAATCCGTTCAATGTAGTCGCACCCGGGAAGCGCCCCCGCGTGACCCTCACACCCACGCTCGCGCTCAAGGATCAGAAGCCCTTCCTTTGTTTCTCCGTTCAGGGCGGCGACACCCAGGACCAGAACCTTCTCCAGTTCTTCCTCAATGTCGTGGAATTCGGGATGACGGTACAGGAGGCCTGCGAGGCCGCGAACATCACCAGCTACCAGATGCGGGCCTCTTTCGAGGACCACAAAGTGGAGCCGGGGCGGCTGACTTTGAACCAGGAGATCCCGGCCTGGGTGCGCCGCGAGCTGACCCGGATGGGGTACCGGCTGGACTTCAACGCCAGGACCTCAGGCCCGATTACCGCGATCTACTTCGATTCCGAGCACGGCACGCTCTGGGGCGGGGCGAGCAATCACGGCGAGGATTATGGAATCGCCTGGTAGGAGTCTGACACGTTTTGCAATATCATTTCTTTATTGCTAGAAGTGTCAGGCTCCGTTACAACATTCCGACCCACAGGAGCAATTCATGGACAGCGGCGAGGTCGGAGCCACCTGGCAGCTAAGCCAGGAAACAAGGCGTATCGGCAGCTGGGTTTCCGATCCCGGAAACGACATACTCGAGTAGTCCGCCGAGACTTTCCGGATCTTCGGGTGCGATCACTGTACCTTCCAGCCGACTCATCGCGCCTTCTTCGACTTCGTTCACCCGGAGGACCGTGCCGCGGTCAGAGCGGCTTCCCGGGCCGCCCTGGAAAGTGGGGAGGACTATCACATCGAGCACCGGATCATTCGGACAGACGGCCAGGTCCGATTCGTGGTCGAGCACGCCAGAATCTACCGCAGCCCGGCGGGAGGAACGACGCGAATGTCTGGAACCATTCAAGACATCACCAACCGCTGGCGTGCCGAGCAGGAGCTCTCGAAACGGACCCGGCAGCTCGCCCTGCTCGCCTCGGCCTCGAGCCAGTTGCTTCTGAGCGACCAGCCTGAGGCGGAGCTTCAGCAGCTGTGCGAACAGGCGATGAAGGAACTGAACTGTCAGGCTTTCTTTCTCTATCTGAATGGAACCTTGGAGGGCAAGCTCCGACTGCACGCCTATGCGGGGTGACGGAAACTCAGGCCAGGGCGATGGAGTGGCTGGATCTGGCGAAAGCCGATTGCGGTCAAAACGACATGCTGCAGGAGCTCGCCACGGAGCTGACCGAGACCGAGCAACGGGAACGGCAAAGGATTGCCGAGAAGATACACGAAGATCCTCAGCAGCTGCTGGTAGGTTCCAAGCTTCGAGCCACCGCCATGAGAATGCAGACGGAGATGTCGCCGGTCCTAGGGTCGACCGCCAGGGAGCTTGAAAGTCTTCTGGAACAGTCGATCGCAAAGGCCCGCTCGCTTTCCTACGAGATCAGCCCGCCCATGCCGCACGTCGTGTGCGCAGGATCGACGGGAAAGAAGAGCCCGAGCAGTACGTCCTTGAGTTGCGAGGACGGGCCAGAATGATTCAAAGACGCAGTTTCTTTGTCGCGTTGCTGTTGGTGATATTGGTAACGGTCCTGGGCTGACCGCGCGGACGTCTATGCGGTCGTGAGGAACTTGTAGCCGAGGCCGCGGACCGGCACCAAATGTAAAAGTTTCGTTAGGTCCTATCCCCTGCCAGGTTATAAACAAATCTACTCCTCGTATTCCACTAGTATGATTCCCGGACTGATCCTCCTCCTCTCACTGGCGGTCGCGGTAGACTCTGATGTTTCAAGCCAGACTCAAGTGCAACAAGCCCTTCGGCTGCAGGCCGAAATCCTGAGGAACTACTCTGTTGAAGTCGAGAATCGATTCGGGATGGAGGGCCGGGCCCTAGGGAGGAGACAGCCCACGAAGGAAGTTCACTATTTCGGCGAGGCGGGTCAATTCAAGCGGGAGCAGTCGGCGCCCGGAACTGCTGAAGCGCGAGCAGGGTTTCCCGGTCCGGGGGGCCGAAGGAGGTTGGGCGGCGGGCCGGGTAGCGCTATGCCCGATCTTGTCTTTCGCACAGACTTACTTGCGCGGATGGAGACCCTCGACAAATTTACAGTGATAGGACCGACCTCACTCGAATCGTTCCCGGTGATCGAAATCCGCTGCCGACCGAAGATAACGGGCCTGAAAGTCGACGAAGCCCGGCTTTGGATCGCGCAAGATACGGGCATGCCGGTCAAGCTGCAGCTTCGCTTTGTCTTCGGCCCCATGCAATCCGAGGCGACCTTGACCCGCGAACTGAATTGGGACGAGACACAAAAGATCACTGTCAGCAAGAGTCAAAAGATCGAAGTTTCCTTTGGGGGCTTCGGCGCAGAGGGCCCCGGCACGGGCCCCGAGGGCCCCGGCATGGGTTCTCCGGACGCAGGTCCCGGCAGCGGCGGGTTTGCGCCGGCCAACCTGGAATTCCAGACGACCTGGCAGAACTACCGCTGGGGGCTGACGTTCGCCGAAGACTTCTTCACTCCTGCGACCGCCCCTACAACATCACAAGGACAGGCCGGCCAGCCTCGGGCTGCCACTGCAGCCACACCTGCCTTTGACGATGATCCCTTTCAGGAAATCCGCCTCAGCTCTCCCACGCCCGGCGCCCAGGCGGGCAATACGAATGATACTAACCGCGCAGGAAACCAGGAAGAGGTGCTGATCCAGGGAAGTTCAATCGCTACAGCGAACAATGTCGGGCCAGACGGCCGTGGCGAAGGCGCGATCATGGCGATGATTTTTGGCGGATTCGGCGGGCAGGGAGGCCCGCCCGGGGGCGGCCCAGGCGGTGAAGGCGGTCCGGGCGGGTTCGGGGGACCGGGCGGATACCGAGGTGCCATGATTGCCGGGTCGCGGGCGAATCGGATTCAGGGCAGTGTTACGGCGGGGTTCTCGAGCTCCGCGCTCGACGCGAAGCCTTATTCTCTCGACGGGCACGAGACGTCCGACCCTGACTATCTCACCTGGCGGGCAGGGGTTTCGGTAGGCGGCACGCTTCCCGGCTCCTCCTCCTCTGAGTCTGGGAGTGGCCGGCAACGCAGGCGCGGCGGCTCAGCGTTCTTTTTTGATTTCAACGTCCGTCGGGGCGAGAGCATCGAGAGCCAATACGGCTCCGTGCCCACCGCGCTGGAGCGACAGGGTGACTTTTCGAAAACGGTCTATCGCTCCGGTCCCCTGGCCGGGACTCCGATCACGCTCTACGATCCCATCACCGGCCTGCCCCTTTCAGACGCACTTCTCCCGAGTCTTGATGCCGCTTCGGTAGCAATGCTGAGCTTTATTCCTTTGCCCAACCGTGACGACCCCGTTCTGAATTACCTGATCCAGGAAACACTTGGAACCACCGAGAACCGCTTCAATTCCAGGTTGATGTTTGCGCTCTCGCCATCCCACCGGGTGGCGGTTTCGTACAGTTTCAGCAGCGGAAATGGAGACCGCTTCAACATATTTCCCGACCTCAAAGGAGAAGCCGACCGGCTGGGCCAGAATGTAAGCCTGAACTGGAACTTAACCTTCAGACCCGGCCTGGTTAACAGCCTGCGGATCGACTGGAACCGAAGCCGCAACCAGCAAATGAATGCGTTCGGGTTAGAGCAAGACATTGCCGCCAAGCTTGGAATTGAGAACACCTCTCGCGCACCAATCGACTACGGGTTGCCGACGATCCAGCTGACCAATTTCACCTCGCTCGACGACGGCAGCTCTTCCAAGACGATTCGCGAGAAAAACGGTTTCAACGAGAGCCTGTTGTGGGTCAAGGGCAAGCATTTCTTCAGGTTCGGTGGGGAAGTCGCTTGGAACCGCTGGAATCGCCTGGGCAGTCCCTCCGGTGGGGGCGTACTCAACTTCGCCGGCGTTGCTACCAGCCTGTATGAAAATGGCCACCCGGTTTCGGGGACAGGTTACGATTTGGCCGATTTTCTGCTCGGACTCGCGCAAAGCAGCCGAATCCAATACGGCAACAGCGACCACTATCTCCGCCGTCCCGACTTCTCGTTGTTCTTGAATGATAACTGGAGACTTGCCTCGCGCTTTACGCTGCAATGGGGCTTACGGTACCAGTTTGTCGCGCCTTGGCTGGAAAAGTACGACCGTTTGGCCAACCTGGACCTCGCCTCCGGATTCTCTGCAGCCGAGACTGTCGTGCCGGGGAAAGTGGGGTCGTACTATGGGCGGTTCACGCGTGCTCTCGTCGAATCGGACTGGTCGAACCTGGCTCCGCGTGCGGCCCTGGCTTATCGCCTGAATTCCGGCAAGTGGACCTCGGTCCTCCGGAGCAGTTACGGAACCTTTTACCCGAGCGAAAGTTACGACTATTTCGTCAACGAGCTGATGGCTCAGCCACCTTTCGGATTCACTGTCCAGAAAACAGTCGAAGGGACCGATTTCCTGAACTTCCAAACGGCGTTTTCCGAGGAGACCGGCGTCGACGTGGCAAACACTTTTGCCGTGGACCCGCGCTTCCGCTTAGCGACGGTTCAGAACTGGGATGTTTCGATTCAGCAGGCGCTCCCGCTGCACTTCTTCATCAGTTTCGGATATGCCGGCTCGCGCGGGACAGGGCTCGAGTTGCTTCGGGCACCCAACCGGACGGTAGACGGGGCCAAGATCATCGAGGATGCCGCTCAATTCCTCTATCTCACGCCGGGAGGCACATCCGTCTACCATGGCCTCCAGGTTTTGGTGACCCGGAGAATCCGTTCCGGCTTTTCGATCGGCGGACGCTATGAGTTCGGAAAGTCCCTCGACAACGCGTCCTCGCTTTCCGGCGGACAACGGACGGTGGCTCAGAATGACCAGGATCTCGACGCCGAATGGGGACGTTCTTCGCTCGACCAGGCTCACCGGCTTCGATTGAACTGGTTTTCGGAGCTCCCTTTTGGGGACCGAAACCGGTGGTTTCGCGAAAACGGCATTTTCAAAACTCTTCTCAGTCACTGGTATCTGAACGGCGATTTCAGTGCCAGCTCCGGGCGTCCGCTAACGGCCCGTATCCTCGGCAACCAGGTCAACAACAGCGGAACGGCATCCCAGGCCAGCGAACGCGCCAGCGTGACCGGACAATCCCTCACGCTGGCAGCGTCCGCCCGCAGCACCGCGCAGTGGTTTAATACCGCCGCTTTCCGGTTGCCGGATCCAGGCACCTTTGGAGACGCCGGGCGCAACACCATCACCGGCCCCGGTTCATGGACCGTTAACATGAATCTGTCCCGCTCGATCGCCCTCAAAGGAGAGTCGCGCCGACTCCTGATCACTGTGCAGGGTTCGAATCTGCTCAATCACGCGAATTACACGGGGATAAACACGGTGGTTAATTCGACGGCCTTCGGCCGAGTGACTTCGGTCGGACAAATGCGGCGCGCACAGCTGAATTTGAGGTACATGTTCTGAACGGACGGGCACGGACAAACACGAACAGGTACGGACAGACACGAACTGCATCCGTGTTTGTCCCTTTTCGTCCGTGTCTGCCCGTCTTTGCATTGTCTTTGGTGTTAGCGTCCTGGCTCTCGGGTCAGCAGCCGCGCCAGCCGCGCTTCTCAGCGTCCTCAAACCTCGTGCTCGTCGACGTCCGTGTCTTGGACAAAGAGGGAAAGCCCGTTGGCGGTCTAACTGCTGGAGATTTCACGGTTCTCGAGGACGGGATTGTACAGAGCGTCGGCTATTTTCGAGAGATATCGCTTCCGCTGACTGTTGTGGAGCGCGAGCAAGAGCAGCCGGCTACTCCAGCTGCTCCCAGCCCAACCGGAACACCGTCACCCGACAAGTTGAACGCGACGGTAACCGACAAACGACTGCTCGTTTTTCTCTTTGACCTTTCCAATGCCGGCCTGCAGGACATCCGGGTCATGCAAGAGACCGGACAGAAATTCGTCCAAGAGCAGCTGACCCCGCTCGATTCGGCCGCCGTCCTCGTGCTGGATAACGGGTTGGAGATGCTCTCCGATTTCACGTCTGACCCCGCTGTCCTCGCACGCGCCTTCAGACGTCTCGGCAGCGGAGACCCGGAACAAGACGTGTCCGAAACTGAAGAAGGCACTGAAGGCGACACGGAATTTGTCGCCGATCAAACTGAAATGGCCCTCTTTCAAACGAACCAGCAACTCGCGGCCGTTCAATCTATTGCTGACGCTTTCCGCGAGATCACCGGACGCAAGGCGCTGGTCTATTTCACAGCCGGTCTGCAAAGCCGCGGCATTGAAAACGACGAGCAGATGCGCGGGACGATCGATACGTGTAATCGCGCCAACATGAGCGTTTACTCGATCGACGCCAGGGGTCTCGTGGCTTTGTCTCCGGGAGGCGGCGCCCAGCGATCCGGCGGACGCGGCGCAGGCATTTTTACCGGTGGGGCGGGGCTCGACCAGATGTCGAGCCTCGTGGAGTCGCAAAACGCCTTGGTGACTCTGGCTGCGGAGACGGGTGGCAGCGCCCTGCTAGACGACAATAACCTCTCCAAGCTCGTCCGCCAGGCACGCGAAGATGGCAGCCACTATTACATGATCGGATATTACGTCCCGAACGCAGCCGCAGATGGCCGGTTCCGACGAATCGAGGTGACGACACGAAACAAGTATCCGACCGTCGTTGCCCGTAAAGGCTATTATTCGGAGAAGCCCTATATCAGTCTCACTTTCTCCGAACGCGAATTGAAATTCCTGAAAACAGTCGTGGAAGATTCGCCCGCTTCTGAATTGCCGCTCGAGGTCTCCGCCGAGTATTTCCCCCAGGCTTTCGAAGGATACGAGGTCCTGCCTCTGCTGTCGCTCGACTACGAGCAGTTGAAGGCAATTTCGGGCGCGGATACTCTCGCCCTGGAAATAGTGTTTCTTGCTCGCGACGCGAGAGGACGCGCTTCTGCCGGCCTGCGGGACAACCTGGAGATCAAGGGCAGGCGGAACGAAAACGAGGCGCGCTTCGTCTACGAGAACTTGCTGGTCTTGCGCCCCGGCAAGTATCAGCTGTTCGCTTACGTACGGGACAATCGGACCGGCAAGACATCCCGCAGGGTATGCAGCCTGGATCTGCCGGGTGCCGCTCCCATTCGAACGAGCTCGCTCGTCCTGGCCGGCGCCTGGCGGGAACTGGATAACGCTCAGGGCTACCACATCAAGAGCGGCAAGGTTGAGACGATCGTCAAGAATCCCCTGATGGTCGGGAGCCGCGCGCTTATCCCGAGATCGGGCAGGACCTTCAAGACGACTGAAACACTCTACATTCACGGGAAGGTCAGTGTCCCGCACGGCGCCTCGGGTCTGGAGTATCGGGTCATCGTCGAGGGTGACAACGAGAAGCGCTTGTTCGAGGGAAACTGGCAACCGTTCCAGTCACCGTCTGATGGCATTGCGAACATTAACGCCCGACTTCCTCTCAGACAACTCCAGCCGGGCAAATACACGGTCGGTGCCGAGGTACGAGGTCCCGGTGCAGAAATCGTGCGTCTCACGAGGCAATTCACGATTGTGCGGTAAGAAGGATCTGGGTCGGACCCGGTCCGAGAAGCAAACCCCCAGCGCCCAGTACCTGCGGCCGGACAGCAGTCGCGGTCAGCCCTACTGTGGCCGGACTCTCCAGCAGCGATTTTCGGGCGCTCGTTTAATTTACTCTTGCGCGGATTTCTCGCCGACTTCCCGGCAATCTCAGTCTGTCTGGCTCTAATAAATATGGCACTACTCGAGCTTGTCTCGGCCCAAGCCTCTTCCCTCTGGCCGGCAGCAATCTCAACCGGTGCGCGGATGTTGCCGGGACAGTGTCTAAACTAGTCAAGTTGAGCGCCCGAAGCATATCGCGCCATATTTTATTAGAGTCAGCTCGACGTCCAAGATCCGAAAGCGTCGGGTTCTGCCTTTGAGGTCCTAACGGACCTCTAAGGACTCTGGCGAAAGTATACAGATGAATCAACAGGAACCGCTCCTGCGTGGCTGTATCACGCTGAAAGCGTGAAGCATGAGAGCCCAGGGTAGCGCTTTTCAGCTA
>JBHGBF010000280.1:0-6999 GCA_041946865.1 Acidobacteriota bacterium
CCGTTTACGGAAAGTTTGCCCGAGGAACGTAAATCCCCGCGTGATATGCGTGATCACGGTCTTCTCCGGGGAGAGTTCCAGACCACGTTACACGCAGGAACACTTCGATTGCCGGTTTCACCTGCTCTTCGAGCAGACAACGTGATTTACCGGTTGTTACTGGGACTGGTCCTTTCGGCGCAAGGCTTGAACTTCCCCCTGCAATCCCACTGGACGAGGGAGTTGAAGTGGGTCACGGCCAGCTACACCGCCATTCACCGCGTGCTCTTCAATCCGGTCTATGCGGGCGCTTATACTTATGGTAAGACTCGGCAGGAACGGTACGTGGATCAGGCGGGGCGGGTGCGTAAGCGGACCCGTCATTTGCCCCGGGAGAGGTGGGCCATCCTGATCCGGGACGTGGCGTTGAATTCGGCAGGAAACTAGGGTTCGATGCGCCGCCTGCAAATTTCCATCGTACGGCGCCGTTTCGCAGATCAAGCGCCACAACTTCGTCGTTGAGCGTAGTCACGTAGGCGATGTCGTGGAGTTGCACGATCCCGGACATTACGCCGGCTCCCGCCCGATACTTCCACACCAGCCGTAGGGTCGAACGCTCGAATGCATAGACATGTCCGATTCCCTCCGAGCGTCGATCATCGCTTCCAAGCACGATCAAATCGCCGGTGACGAGAGGTCGTCCGTGGAACTCCGGCTTGCCGCCGTCAAGGACCGCGTTGTAGGTCCAACGGCCCTTGCCCGTTCGCCGGTCGACCGCATGCAGCATGCCGTTACAAGATCCCAGTACGACAAGGTCGCCCACGACGGTGGGCGGCGAGAAGATTCATCCGCCTGTCTCGTACTGCCAAGTCACGGCGCCCACGGCGGCTACAGACGTCTGCGGCTCCCCAGGCCCCCTTGTTATCCAGGACGGTCGGTTTCCCGAGTCCGGTTGGCGGACTTGGCTCTCCCGCAGATCGGCCACGCCGGCACGTGACTACAGGGACATCTGCCATCCGCCACCCACATAAATCAATTGACCCGTCAAACAGCGCGCCTGTTCCGATGCCAAAAAACCGATCACGTCAGCCACGCCCCCAGGCTGACCAAACACGTCCTAAAGGCGTTTTCCGCGCGATCTCCTTTTCCATTCCCAGGCTGATCCAACCGGTCTGTATGGGACCCAGGGATACGACATTCAATTCCGCCCGACGTGCTATTCGGATTGACCCGCTGACCGCACTTCGCTGCGACTGATCCAGGTGACCAGAGGCTTGTGTGACGTGTCAAATCAAATCCCACTCGCGTCGGCTGGTAGACCGTCATACTTGTATCTTTTGTTCCATTTCTGTTCCGTTAAAGAAATCGATTTTGGCGGGTGCTTGGTAACTGGGTGCTCTGTACAGACACCGATCAACGCCGTAGACGCTATATTCTTTATTTCCAATCGACTGCCAATTTCCAAGCTGGACGTCGCGGGTTCGATTCCCGTCTCCCGCTCCAATAAGATCCAAGGACGCCAATCGGGCGCGACGACCGGTGAGCATTGATAGGGACACGATGGTGTTGCCGGGTGTGGAATGACCACCAACGTCGCAGTGCCTGACGTGGGCAAGCCGAGAGGAAATTATGCTGTTTACGTCGCTGCATTGGGCGGACTAGCATAGTCGGGAGAGAACATTTGTGATCCAATACGCAAGGCCTCTATGCCGAGGCCGTCGACTCTCGCATATTGCTGTTCTGCTCTTTTGCGTTTTTCCCACCCGACCTGCGGTCGCTTCAACACCCTACTGGCCCTCAGGCAAGTGGCGCACCTCGAGCCCGGAGGCGCAGGGCATCGACTCGGGGCAGTTAGCGCTGATCTTCGATGCTGTCAAGAGCAAGCGAATTTCGATTCACAGCATCATCGTTATCAGGAACGGCTACCTGGTTTTGGAGGCATACTTTTACCCCTTCACGAAAGGGACCGTTCACGATCTGGCGTCGGTGACCAAGAGTGTGACCTCCACGCTGACCGGCATCGCCATCGATAAGGGCTACATCAAAGGCGTGGATCAGCGTGTCCTGGACTTTTTCCCCAACCGCAGTTCACCCCGCATGGACAAACGCTGGAACCGC
Organism: Acidobacteriota bacterium; assembly: GCA_041946865.1. Taxonomy (GTDB): domain Bacteria; phylum Acidobacteriota; class UBA6911; order RPQK01; family RPQK01; genus RPQK01. The sequence goes on from JBHGBF010000280.1 coordinate 2,098, forward strand.
CTCACTGTGCGGCACCTGTTGACGATGACGTCCGGATTCTGTGAAGACTTTCGAAGTGGTGAGCAGCAGCTTGCGAAGATGAGGCTCACCACCGACTGGGTCCAGTTCCTGTTGGACTCGCCTTTCGTCTCCGATCCGGGCGAGCGTTTTGCCTACTGCTCATGCGCCTCGAATCTACTGTCCGCCGTTCTCACTCGCGCCACAGGTATGAACGCGCTGGCTTTCGCGAACCAATACCTCTACGGTCCGCTCGGAATACGAGAAGTGATTTGGCCCGAAGATCCGCAGGGAAACAGCACTGGCTGGGGTGACAGTTACCTGCTGCCCGTGGACATGGCTAAGCTCGGGTATCTCTTCTTGCAGCAGGGTGTGTGGAATGGCAAACAAGTCCTGTCCTCCGGTTGGGTTTATGAGACGACTCGCCCTCAGGTCCGAGTCTCCGATCAGGAAGACTATGGATACAAGTGGTGGCTTCTGAAAGAAATGCCCGGTGGGTTCGAAGCTCACGGCCGCGGAGGCCAGCGGGTCGTTGTTCTCCCATCGAAGCAAACTGTCATCGTGTTGACGGGCATTGGCCATTTTGAGCCGGGCGATGTTGGAGCCATGCTGCTTCCGACGATCCGGCCTGATGAGCCCCTGCCGGAAAACCCAGCGGCCAACCGGCTGTTATCTGAAAAAATGCAAGATGCTGCCCGTGCTTCGCAGAAGCAGCTCATTCCGCCACTTCCAGAACTGCAGTTCATCGATGGCAAAGTCGGAGTACGAATGACCGATGAGGGTGTGGGCGAGTTCGATCTCGAGGCGACGTTCGAAGGTCCGATATAACGCTGATGAACTGGCCACTGCGTCTACTCTTCGCCTTCATGACCGTTCTTCCCGAGGATCACGTTCGGGCTGCGCTACGTCGTGACGCCATGCACGTGGCGCTCGGTGTATTGTTCATAGCTGTCGGTCTCGCGGCGGCTTCGGTTTTCAAAGTGCGAACCCGCCACCGGGATACGATCGTGCTCTGGTTCGGGCTGTTTGCGCTGCTCTTCGGAGTGCGCTTGCTAGCACTTGCTGATACGGTCCGCTTTGCCACGGGAGTGCCGGACCACGTCTGGTTTTATGTCGCCGCCGGTATTTCGTACCTCATTCCCGTGCCGGCGCTGCTTTTTCTGCAGGAGGTTTTTGGCGCCTGGCGACCGGTCCTGGTGTGGCTGTTGCGGTTCCAGGTGCTCTTCGCGGGGACGGCATTGGTGTGTGACCAAGTCCTTGGGCGACCGGAATCGTTGCGCAGCATAAACAGCGCGCTTATGCTGGTCGCTTTCCTGGCGCTCATAATCGCCCTGTTCCGGCAGAACGGTTCGGATTCATCCGTTCGTGCGCTGCGTGTAGGTGCCCTGACTTTTTCGTTCACCATCGTTTTAAGAAACCTGGCCATCCTAAATCTACTACCGTCACGGCTTGACCTGGAGCCCGTTGGCTTCGCCGTGTTCCTCGCGGCCTTGGGGCGTGTGGTCGTGATCCGCACTTGGGAACGCGAAGAACGACTGGTGGCTCTCGACAAGGAACTTGCAGTCGCTCGCCAGATCCAGGAGTCGATCCTGCCGCGTTGCATCCCCCAATTGCCGAGGCTCAGCATCGCGGCGCGATATTTGCCAATGACCGCAGTAGCCGGAGATTTTTACGATTTTCTCTATATTGACGATCGTCGCCTTGGAATCTTGGTGGCGGATGTATCGGGCCATGGCGTGCCCGCCGCCCTGATTGCCTCGATGGTGAAGGTTGCGATTTCGGCCCAACTACATCATGCCGACAACCCGGCGCAGGTCTTGGCCGGTATGAACCAGACGCTATGCGGTAAGCTGCAAGGACAATTCGTGACTGCCGCCTACCTATTCGTGGACCTTGACGAGTGCCGAATCCGGTATGGCGCAGCAGGTCATCCGCCGGTTCTGTGGTTGCGGAAGGCCGAACGAAACATCGAACCGCTGGTTGAAAACGGCTTAGTGCTCGGTTTGATGCCACAGGCTCGCTATGCGTTCGTTGAGCGGTCGGTCACAGGGGCAGACCGTTTTTTGTTGTACACCGATGGGCTGATTGAGGCCACAGATGGATCCGAAGAGGCATTCGGCGATGAGCGCGTCCAGAAGATCCTGCTGGCGAGCGATGGGCTCAGCGCGGATCAATTTGCGACATCACTGCTCGGCGATCTTGAACGCTGGGCGGGATACGCCACGGGTCGAAATCAGGAGGACGATCTGACCGTACTTGTTGTTGACCTGGAACGACGTCTTCAAGCCGACGAACCAAGTCTGAACCGATGAGCACCGATATCTCCGAACGCGGTTCACGAGCTCCGCCGTGCTCAGCCCCCGTTAAATCGCGGTCTTCGCCAGCGGCATTCACCCACCTGCTCGCCCCAAGCTTGATCGTCGCAAATTCGTCGAGTCGTCCCGAGCGAGATGGTCAATCAGAATGCTGCCCGGGCACACTTTAGCCGGACTTTGACAACTCGACGCCAAAAGGGACGATTTTGGGGCGATCCACACTCATAACTCTTTATTTATCAACATTGGCTTAGCGAAGAGGGGCTGTAGTGAAGACCTACCCCCTTGCCGGATAGATCGGGGTGTGGAGAATGGGGGCATGTTCCTACGACCGACGATCCGGCGCAAAGACGGGAAGGAGCATCGATATTAGAGCATCGTGGAAAACCGGCGCGGCGAACGAGGGCGAGTGCTTCAGCGTCAGGTGCTTTATCTCGGGGAGATCAACGACAGTCAGCGGGCGGCGTGGTGTCGGTCGATTGAGGTGTTTGAATCGGGGACCGGCCGGTGGCGACAGATCGCGCTGTTTCCCGAGGACCGGGAGGCGCCCGAACTGGCGGACGAGGTGGTGTACATCCGTCTGGATCAACTGCAAGTGTGCCGGCCCCGGGAGTAGGGCGGATGCTGGCTGACGCTGGAACTGTGGAGTCAGCTGGGTCTGGACCAGTTCTGGAGCAGCCGCTTGGAGCCCAGCCGGGAAGGCGCCGACTGGCTGCAGATCTTGAAGATCCTGACCGTGTACCGGCTGATCGAGCCGGGGAGCGAATGGCGGCTGCATCGGCACTGGTATCGCCACGGCGCGCTGGGAGACCTGCTGGGACGAACCGGAGAGGCGGTGGAGTTGCAGTCGCTGTATCGCTGTCACGATCGCCTGCTGAAGCACAAACGGGAGTTGTTCCATCATCTGACGGAATGCTGGCGGGAGCTGTTTGCGGCTGAATATGAGGTGCTCTTGTATGACCTGACCAGCACGTACTTCGAGAGTGACCCGCCCAAGGCCGGCAAGTGGCGCTTCGGTTACAGCCGGGATAAGCGGCCCGACTGCCTGCAGGTGGTGATCGCCCTGATCATCACGCCGGAGGGTTTCCCGGTGGCTTACGAGGTGATGGACGGGAACACCAGCGATAAGACCACGCTGCGGGGCTTCCTCAAGAAGATCGAGGACCAATACGGCAAAGTGCGGCGGACCTGGGTGATGGACCGGGGCATCCCGACCGAGGAGGTGCTCGAGGAGATGCGCCAGGCGGATCCACCGGTGTTCTATCTGGTGGGCACGCCGCGCGGCCGGCTGACCGCTTTGGAGAAGGATTTCCTGGGCTTGAGCTGGAGCCAGGTGCGGGACAGCCTGGAGGTCAAGCTGCTGCCCCGGGAAGGGGAACTCTATGTGCTGGCGCGCAGTCACTCGCGAATGCAGAAGGAGCGTGGCATGCGTCGCCGCAAACTCAAGAAACTCTGGAACCGGCTGCGGGAGCTGCAAGAACAGGCGCCGAGCCGGGACCAGCTGTTGCTCAAGCTGGGAGCCGCCAAAAGCGAGGCGGGACGGGTGTGGAACTTGGTGGAGGTGGAGGTGTTCACGAAGGAGGCCGGGTTCCGCTTCTCGCTTCGCAAAGACCGACTGCGGCGCGCCATGCGAGCGGAAGGTCATTATCTGTTACGTTCCAATCTGTCTGGGGAGGACCCGGCGCTGCTGTGGAAGCGCTACATTCAACTGACTGAGATCGAAGCCGTCTTCCGCAATCTGAAAAGTGATGATCTGTCCATTCGTCCAATCCACCATCAGAAAGAGGACCGTGTCGAAGCCCACCTCTTCCTGTCGTTTCTGGCCTATTGTCTGTACGTGACTCTGGCACACCGGCTGCGACCTCTGGCTCCGGGATTGACCGCCCGGGCCGTGATCGAGAAGCTCAAGACCATCCAAATGGTGGATGTCCAGGTGCCCACCACCGACGGGCGCTTATTGGTCCTGCCGCGCCACACCCAGCCGGAACAGGACCAGTTATTCCTGCTTCAGCGGTTCACCTTCACCTGCCGCCTCAGCCACCGCCTCGACTCTCGCTCAATGGGCCGGTGGCGATGCCGGAGGCGGCAGGTCTGTAGTGAAGACTTTTGATGTCCTTTAACGCAGGATCAAGGACTTGCGGAAGTTTTCGTCCCCAGTTGTCAAAGTCGGGCTAACGAGATCAGGTGGGTACCCGGGATCACAGCAATATCATGGGGCGATGCACACGAGGAGAGCGGGCGGGTTCTCTACAAGATGACGTGTGAGTACCAGGGCACACTCGCAGGAAAAGACCATTACCTAGTCACTTTGACCGTGCCGGTGGGCAACAATGCCACTACTTCATTCACCCGAGCGGTCGTATACGACGGGCGCGAGATTGAACTCTGGCGCAACGACAGCTGGCGCATCGGATTGCGCCCTCCGGTTCCCGAGGTAGAATCGACGAGGCACCAGCAGTAAGAGCGGAATTCCCCGAGTAACGCGGGGACCCACGCACCGAGTGGGGATGGAGCCTCTCGGCGCCCCGCCTCCCTCTAAGAACCGGACATGCAAGTTTCCCGGCATAACGGCTCAAGCATTTCAAAAAGG
>JBHGBF010000281.1:0-6917 GCA_041946865.1 Acidobacteriota bacterium
AAAGCACCCGCCTCTCTCCTCGTTGCTGCCACACTCCGAACAAAAAACTGAGGGGTTACTCCCCGGGCAAAAATCTGCTTTACGGAAGAAGATCCCAAATGTAATATCTGCGGACTAATTCAATGCATATCGTTTCATGCGGTTTATTACGCAAGCCGAGGTAGATTGTGAAAAAAGAGCTGTTGTGCTTCTTCCTCGTATGGCTGGCCGGCGCTTTAGCATTCGCGCAGGCGCCGGGCGAGAAGAAGGGAAAGATAACTTGGGGCTTCGACGAACGCATCCGCTTGAAGGCGGGGGACAATTTTGTGGACACCGATGAGGCGGTTGACGACTCCTGGGGGCTGGCGCGGATCCGTACCCGAGGGTGGGTCGGCATTCCGTTGTCCGAAAACGTAACTTTCCATATTCGCGCCGCCAATGAGTTTCGCAAGTACTTTCACCCGGAAGGAGAGAAGTACGATTTTCGACTGAATGAATTCGTCTTTGATAACGCCTACGTGGAAATCCAGCCAAGGAAAGACCTGACCGTGAAAATCGGCCGGCAGGACATGTTCATTGCTGAAGGCCTGGTCGTCTTTGACGGCTCTCCGCTGGACGGGTCCCGGACTTACTATTTCAATGCCGTTCGAACCAGCTGGAAGAGCGCCAAGACTGCTGTCGACGGCTTCGTGATCTCGAACACGGCCCGGGACCGTTACCTTCCCGTCATAAACCGGAATGCCAGCCAGATGACGCTCGAGCGGGACGAGCAGGGAGCAGGCGTTTATGTCACCCGTCAGCTGGGCAAGAGCCTTAAAGGCGAGTTCTACGACATCTTCAAGCGAGAGGAAGCGTCGGGGACTCTGGCGCTGAGCCGGCTGAATACCAGCGGCTTCAGACTGACCGGTCTTCTGAAAGGCGGGATTCAGCACGCCGAGGAATTCGCAGTGCAGCTTGGCGACTACGGACCGAACCGCCGCAGAGGATATGGCGGCTACGTCGACTTGAAGAAGCCAGTTCCGTCTCTTCCGAAGCTTACACTGCAGTTCAATTACACTCATCTCTCGGGAGACGACCCCGACACGGCAGACTGTGAGGGGTGGAATCCCATCTTCAGCCGCTGGCCGAAATGGAGCGAGCTGTATCTGTACACGCTCATGCAGGAGGGCAGGGGGCCGGGATACTGGACCAACATCGGGATGGTGTCGCCCGGGTTCAACTACAAGTTCTCGGACCGCGCCAACCTGGATTTCTATTACCGCTTCATGTATGCGCCGGAAGCGCGGCTTGTAAATGAGCATAAGCTGGGCAACTGGCGGGGCGGGCTGATGGTGGCGAAGTTGAACTACAAGGTGAACCGACACTTCGTCGGCCACCTGCTAGCCGAGACCCTGGATCCAGGGGACTTTTATCCGCGCGGCGGAAGTTTTGCGTACTTCCTCCGGTCGGAGTTCACTTTCATGTACTAACTACCCGGCGCCTGGCCCAGCCAGGCCCCCAACAGGGCTGAACGGCTTGCTCCAGAGAGGCCTCGAGTGACCAGGGCGGCAAGGCACGGCATTCATTTCACCCGCGTTGCAGCGGCCCGCGGCTCGTCTTCGGCGGGAAAGAGACGGCGGGACTGGTGGCCTTGGCCAGTCAGTCTTTAGCGCGGGCGAAGGGCCGCCCGCCAGATCCCCTCGGTTATCATAAGGCGACTCCGAACCCATCAGAGGAGGTCCCGACAAGAATGAGCGTCAGAAGCAGAAGTGCTTTGATAGCTGGCATTGTTGTTGTGGTCGCCTTGGCTGTTGTGATTGCTTTGACGTCCAGTGCAAAGATGCGGCGTGAGCAGTCGCCTTTACCCGAGGCCCCTTTGCCGCCCGGGAGCGCGAAAGCGGCAGCGCAGTCCGCCGTTCCGGTCTCCCCGAGTCGTACTTATGTCGTGGTCCCGGATGTCGCTTTTGTCCGTGCAAAACCGGATCAGCCCCTCCCCGAAGAGCGCAAGTCGATCAAGGAGCTGGAAGACATGATGGTGGACGAAATGCCTCCGTACTTCCTGTACGGCCAAAACGTTCGACCGGAACCCGGCAGCGTTTCCACTCCTGGTTTTGCCTGTGTCGCGCTTCCTGAGAGGAAGTACGGTTACATCCCCGCGCACCTCTCTGGGAGGAGCCTCCGATCGAACCAGCGCCAGCGGCTCGGTACTTATGTCGCGCAGCATCGACCCCGGCCAGACTGCTGGCTTTGGAAAGCAGCAGACAGGTTGCGAACGTCATTGACAGAGCCCGCATTCTGGCCGCTCGAGAGGTCGAACAGGGAGAGCTGAACGAGGAGGACTACTCCTGGATTCAAGCGGTGCGCAGGACGTTCGACAGCCCATTCCTGCTTCCGAGAGAGGCCGGGGATCTGATAGATCAGGAATACCTGCAGGCAGCCGTCATCACTGACGTAGCCACCGATGCCGTAGATGCGCGCGTTCTGACGGTGGCGACCGGGTTCCCACAACGGATCCAGGTCTTGGTGAAGGATTTCTGGGGAGGCACCCGACTTACTACCGGGTACATCTACTCCTGGTACGAGTTCCCTTCATCCAGACCGTGGACGGACCGAGAGTGGAAGAACATCGTTTACGGAAAGGACGCTGAAAAGCGACTGACCCAGGAGGGAGTCGCTCTTCCAAAGTGGTATGAGAGGATGGCGCAGTAAAGCGGGATTCATCCTGTTTCTGGTCGCCTGCGGGCAGTGTCATCTCGTCTGCGCTAAGACTCACTATTCTTTTTCGAGCGATAGCCCGGTCCCTTACCTGAATGCCATTGCCGAAGCCGGACGTCGGCGGCAAGCGCTGGGAAGCGGCCGGATCCGCGCCGGCGTGGTTTCACACCATTTGCTTGCAGGGAGCCTGATCGCCCAGTTCTTCCGGACCTTGGCTGAACAGGGAGCGCCCCGGCGGATTGTGCTGATCGGGCCCAATCACTCTCATCGGGGTATTGCTTCAATCGCCCTGTCTTCCTGGCGCTGGAAGACTCCTTTCGGCTTGGTCGAGCCAGACCCGGCTGCTCTCGGGACGTTCAAACAAGTCCCGGCGCCGCTGAGGACCAACTCGCTTCGGGCGAACACTCTGTCGGAGTTCCGTTGCCGTTCATTCGTCATTACTCGCCTGAAGCGCTGGTGACGCCGGTGCTTCTGCGTGCCGATATCTCACCTGCATCGATGGCTGAACTAAGCAGGTCTTTGTCAAGATTGCTGGGCGATCCGGGAACCGTCCTGATTCTCAGCATGGATTTCTCACCACAGCGCCGGTCTTGACGAGACCATCCGCCGGGATCGTCGTTCCAGGGAAGCACTGCTCGGCTTGAACCGCAAGGCTGTCCGAGGACTGGCCGTAGACTGCCGTCCGGGCCTGGCGGTTGTGCTGCAGGTGGAGACGATCTCCGAACCGCATCTGTTCCAGCGCTACGTAAGCCCTTGTCAATTCGATCTCCTCTTGAAGCGTGCTCTCAGGTTGTGAATCCCGCCGAAGGACGGCGCGCAGCAGGTCTCCCAGCCGCGCCAACATACGGCTTGCCGTCTGGGGATCCTGTCTCGTCATTACGGAAATGTTCTGGAGAGCGTTGAAAAGAAAATGCGGGTTGAGCCGGGCGCGCAAAACCTCGAGCTGGACCTCGTTGAGGCAGGCTTCGAGTTGCGTTTTTTCCAGGGCCAGCCGCGCGGTCGTTCGTTCTTGCTCTCGCAGTTGGAAAAGAGTCCTCACGAAATATCCTCCTGCCGCGCTACCCCAAAAAATGAACTGCGCAATGGGGAATTCCTTATACCAGGGGATCTCATTCAGAGGTCTCGGCAGCGGAGCCTGAAAAGCGACCATGACGGCTAGGAAGCCGCCCAGCATCAACGGAGATGCAAGCAGGCAGATCGGCACGCTGAACATCGCCAGTAGGGCCAGATTTCGCCTCGCGGTTCCCAACGGAAATCTCGCCTCGATGCGGAATACGACTGGAGTGAGTACAATCCACGGATAGAACAGCGCAATGCCCCCGAGCAATAGGGCGAGCTCCACCATCGCCGGTTTTGTGGGCATGAAAAAGTAGTATCGCAGCGAAGTCAGGGCACCGATCGCCGTCCAGATCAGGAACATCTTCCCGAGTCCGGGGTACCGTATCTCGGCGCCCTTTGCGGTCTCGCTCGCGGGGACAGCCGGTTTGGCAGAGCCTCGCAGGTCGCTCACAGTCTTGTTCTCGCACCTATTCTAACCTATGCAGCCATATCCGGCCGTAGCGCCTTGAGTTGCACAATTTTGGCTCTGATGTCTACGTGATTCCGGCAGGTGGCCTGGCACGAGCCGCACGAACTGCAGGTTTCCAATCCCTCGCCTGTTGCCACCGATGCCAGCGTGAGACGCGCCAACTCGGGGTTGGAATACTGAACGGAGTACATGTGGGAGCGCATCAAGGTTGGAATATCCACGCCGAGCGGGCAGTCGGGGCGGCACTGACCGCATTGCTGGCAGAACTGCGCCTGGGCGGAGAAGCTCTTGTCAGCGAGGAACTCTTTCTCGGCGTCGCTGTATTCCAGGTTGAACGCCACGGTGATGTTCTGCTCCAGATGCTGGTACGTGGTCGCTCCCGGAATGGCGGTGGCTATGGACGGGTTATGCAGGACCCACTTGAGCAATGCGGTCTGGGCATGAGGCGGCAGGTTTTGCGGCACGATTTGCGGCTGCCTGCGTCCACGCCTCGGGCCACCAGCCTGGGTCTTCATCGCCACGATTCCCATGCCCGCCTTCGCCGCTTGATCGATCGCCCCGAGGAGATCCTTGTCAGAAGCCATGGTGTAATTGATCGTGACCAGGCCGACGTCGAAGACGCCGAGGCGTACGGCTTCGGGCAACGTCAAGGCTCCTCGGTGCGAAGAAAACCCGACAAACCGTGTTTTACCTTCCCTTTTCAGCTCAGCCAGAGCCTGGAGGGGGCCCTCAGCCCGGAGATCCTCGGCTGAGTCGACCGAGTGGTAATAAAGGATATCGACGTGATCCATCTGAAGGCGTTTGAGGCTGCCTTCAAAGACCTGCCGGAAGACATCACGCGCCTGGGTATCATGCGCAGACACACCCTGGCCCCGGAGGAAGACCTTGGTGGCTATCACTACTTTGTCGCGCACGCCCATTTCCTTGATCATCGTGCCGACCATTTCTTCGTTGCGCCCGCCCTGGTAATACGCAGCCGTGTCGTAGTGGCGCATTCCGAGCTCGTATGCTCGTCGAATCAACCCAGGTACGTCGGCATTCATGACCCCCATATTGACAATCGGAAGCGTGATGCCGGTCTTGCCCAGGGTTCGGGTCAAGATCTTCGCCCCGTCCCGAGGTGCGCTCGACTGCCCGAGCAGGGATGGCGCCGCCGCGCTGAGCAGGCCCGCTGCGGTCGCCCACTGAACCGGTTTTGCCAGAAACTCTCTTCGGTCGTGCTTTTCTCCCATGAGTCCTCCATGTGCCCTCAAAAGATTCATTCGACAATTGGAATCACTGGCGGAAGATTGGCTCTATAACTCAGTCAGTGCGACAGGGGTACCACACCCGTGCTACGCGTGACTCGGAGAGCGCCCGGCGTGCTGCCTGAGCCGCATACCGGTTGCACGGGTGAGGCACCCTGCCGTAGACGATCGTCGGATGATCCCACCGACGCGACAATCGAATTTTGGCCAACCGATCATTACGACTGGTGAACGACACTGCAGCAATGGTGAACGACCGGCTACGGCGGTCCGTCGATTGGGTTGACTTATAGCCGAGTCAAATCACACCTCTGCCAGGTTGTCGGTTAGCGTAAGCCACCAGGGCTTCGACGTGGGGCGCCGGCGTATCCCGAACGATCTCGCAACCGACGGCTACGATGTAGTGCGGGCCGGCGGCCGCGTGGCACCTGGCAAGCCCTGCCAGGATAGAGTCCGGGGTCCCGTCTCTCAGCGCCCGAACCGGATCCAGATTGCCGGCCAGAACCTGGTGCGGCCCCATGTCACGACGCGCTTCCTCGAAGGGGACCGGGAAGTCGACATCGACCATGCTGCATCCCAGTCGACCCATTCCTTTCAGGATGCCGCGGGTGTTGCCGCAGATGTGGAGTCTGGTGCGGCCTCCAGAGGCGTGAATGCCGTCTACCAGTTGCTTCTCGTAAGGCCAAACCAGTTCATTGTAGATGGCCGGCCCGACCAGCGACGCGGCCGCATCTCCGATGCCGACCAGGTCGGCTCCCGCCTCGATTTGAGCTTTGGCGAAACGGATCCCGTTCTCGGTTACGACCGCGAACAAATCGCGCACGAACTGCGGATCGTCGATAAAGTCGAGCATCAGGCGATTGATGCCTCGCAGATCCGCAGCCTCGGCACAGGGTCCCTCGACCCACCCCTCGACGCAAAGCGAGTTGCCGGTTTTTTGCCGCAGGAGCGCGACTGCCTCAAGCCGGTCGGTCATGCGGCGTCCTGTCCGGGGATCGAGCGGCTTAAGAGAGAGCAAGGTGCTTTTTTCAGCAAGGAGGGCGTCGTCTTCTATCAAAGCCGGCGGTTGATCCTCGGGATAAAGGACTTTAGCGCCAAAGTCCGCGGCCTCGCGGGCCGGGTCGGAAATGGCCGAGACGTAGTCGAAACCAAAACACTCGGCGGTCTTTATCTGAGCTTCCGCCAGGACTCTAAAATCGGTAGCATACGAGCCGTATTTCACTCCGATTTGATCGGCGGCAAACATCATCGTGATCGGCATGCAGGCCAACCGATCGGTTTGCTTCCCTTCAAGCGTGGCCAATACGCGTTCCCGACCGTTCATTCTTCTCCTCCTGTTGTCCTTCAGTGTCCATGATGAAGGTGTCATTTTATGGGCTTTTCATCTGCAAACAAAACTTGAAGGCTTCTGAACGGTAACCCCTCAGTTTTTTGTTGGGAGTGTGGCAGCAACGAGGAGAGAGGCCGGT
>JBHGBF010000282.1:0-6713 GCA_041946865.1 Acidobacteriota bacterium
CTGCCCCTTCAGGGCAGAAAGGCTTGTTCTGCAACGGTTTCCCAGGGTAGGCGCTCCACTGCGCGCCTACCCTGGGCTGATTCTTCACACCTTCTCAGCGATCAGCTGTCCGCCTCTGCGCAACACGGAATGGATTCTCTGACCGCTGATCGCTGACAGCTGACCGCTGAAAGCTGCCTCAGCGTGAAGCAAAAAACGGACGCCAGGGCGGTTCGACGACGAGCCGAGCGACCTCGTCAACGTCGAGCGGCTTCGAAAAGAAATAGCCTTGCCCGTGATCACAGCCGTACAGCTGCAGGAGCCTCAGCTGCTCGTACTGCTCGATGCCTTCCGAGGCGACTTCCAGCCCCAGGTTGCGCGCCAGGGAAACGATCGTCTGCACGATCTTCTGGGTCTCCGCCTTGTCGGCCAGGGTCTGAATGAAACTGCGATCGACTTTCAGGGCATTGATCGGGAAACGATACAAGTAGCTCAGGCAGGAGTAACCGATCCCGAAATCGTCCATGTGAAGCCGGATGCGCAGATCCTTGATCTGCTTGAGAACCTGGAGGATGGCTTCCGTGTCCTCCATAAACGCGCTTTCGGTGATTTCCAGCTGCAGCGAGTGAGGGTCAAAACCGGTGCTTCGCAGGACATCGACCAGCTCCTCGAACAGCCCGGGATGGCTGTAGTGCTTGGGCGACAGGTTGATACTGAGAAGCGGCGGTTTGGGGAAGACTTTTCTCAGCCGCCACTCCTCCATCTGTGCACAGGCGCCTCGCAAAACGCGGCCCTCCAGGGGAACAATCAGGTTCGTTTCTTCGGCAAGAGGGATGAACTCACTGGGGTAGACGAGATCGCCGTTGTCCCGCCGCCAGCGCACGAGCGCTTCAAACCCGCTCAAGTGGCCGCTTTTCAGAGAAACGATTGGCTGGTAGTGAATGCAGAAAGCGTTTTGCTCAATCGCCCGCCGCAGTTCGGCCTCGATTTCGAGCCGCGCGCAAGCGATGGTGCGCATGCGGTCGTCGAATATCTCGCAGCGCCGGTGGTCATCACGGCCGGCCCTGCGCATCGCCGTTCGAGCCTGAAGAATCAGGTCCTCCCCGCTGTGCGACTCTCGGCCGTTCATGGCGATTCCGACGCTCGCCTCCGTGTAGATGTCGTGACCTGCCACGCTGCAAATCTGAGATAGCCCCGTCTGGATCCGCGAGGCGACTCGTGACGCCTCGGTGATGTCGACAATGTCATCGAGCAGGACGAGGAACTCCCCGTCCCCCTGCGAGGCGATCGTGTCGGAGGGTGGCAAGGAGCTGCGAAGCAGGCGGGAAGCATTGATCAACAGCTGGTCACCCGCCGTGACTCCCAGAGTCTCCTTGATGTTACTGAAATTGTGGATCCCGGCAGCCAGGACGGCAAAGGCGTAAGAGCGGTTGCGCTGGGCTCGTTCCATGGCCCTCTCCAGCCGATCCACGAAGAGAGTCCGATTGGGCAGCCCAGTCAGCGGATCATAGACTTTCCGCTCGGTAACGTCCGATTGGGAGCCGGCGATGCGCACGGCTATTCCATTTTGATTTCGCAGCGCCAGGCCGCGGGTCAGCACCCACCGATACGTACCGTTGCGGTGGATCATGCGGTACTCGCTCTCAAAGTGCTCCGATTTGCCTGCCAGATGCCTGTTCAGCTCGTCCCTGACCCGTTGCCGATCGGATGGATGGATGTGACTGAACCAGGACTCCGGCTCGTGGCCGAGATCCCCCTCCTCATAACCGAGCATGCTTTCCCAGCGAGGCGAGAAAAACACCCGGTGATTGACCAGGTCCCAGTCCCAGAGCCCGTCGTTTGCGCCGCGTGCCGCCAGCGCGTAGCGTTCCTCGCTCTGCCGTACCCTTTCTTCCAGGCTGTGCTTGTAAGTGATAATTTCGATGTTTCCCCGAAGTTCCCGGTCTTCGAAAGGCTTCAGTACGTAAGCGAACGGTCCCGTCAGTTTGGCGCGTTCGAGCGTTTTCTCGTCAGTTGAGGCCGTCAGGAAGATTATAGGGATGGAAAGCAGCCTGTTGATTTCGGCGGCGGCCGCGATGCCATCCACCTCGCCCTTCAGAATGATGTCCATTAAGATCAGGTCCGGATGCAGTGCTGTGGCCTTGGCAACTGCTTCCTCCCCCGTCTGCACCGCGCCGATGACTTCGTACCCCATGCTCTGAAGACGATTCTCGAGATCGAGCGCAACGATCATCTCGTCTTCCACGATCAGAATGCGTGTCTTGCTCATCACTGAAGTCAGTTTTTTCCTCTCGAAAACAGAATCTCGAATGTCGTGCCTTGCTTGTTACCTATGCGCCTCAGCGTCCCGTTCAACTGCTCCGTCAGGCTGCGGACGAGCTTGAGGCCCAGGGACTTGGAACTGTTCAGGTCCAGATCCGGGGCGAGGCCGACGCCGTTGTCCCCGACCACGAGGCGCAGGCAACCCTCCCCGGTCGAAGTCAGCGCGATTCCGATCTCGCCTTCCGCCCGGTCCGGAAAGGCGTACTTCAACGAGTTGGACACCAGCTCATTTATGATTAACGCACAGGGGATGGCTGTATCGACGGTCATGAGCACCGGTTCGACCTGCATGTCAAGTTGAATTCGATGGCCGTCGATTTGATAGGTCCCAAGCAGATACTCAGCCAGGCCGCGGGCATAATGGGCGAAGTCGATCTGGGACAGATCGGGTGACTGGTACAACCGCTCGTGGATCAGGGCCATGGCCTTCAGCCGGTTCTGGCTGTCCTGGAACATCTGCAGAGGCTTACCGTTCCCCATTTGCCTGGCCTGAAGGCTAAGCAGACTGGATATGATCTGGAGATTGTTCTTCACACGGTGGTGAATCTCCTTCAGCAGCACTTCCTTCTCTGTCAGTGAGGCCTTGATCTGGCTTTCGGTGCGCTTAGAATCGGTGATGTCGGTGTATTGCCACAGGTGGTAACGGCCACCGGCCGAGGTCTGCAGCGGCACGTAATCCCGTTTAAGAATGCGCCCGTCCTCCAGTGTCAGCTCTTCTCCCATGACTGCGCAGCCCCCGCGTATCTGCTCCTCGATCTGTTGGGCGAAGACCTTAGGCTTGAGGAAGAGCAGGCGTGAATCAACGCCGAGCAACGCCTGGCGGGGTGTGGGGATCTCGAACATCGAACAGAACAACTGGCTGACATGGATGACGCGCCGTTCTTCGTCTTCGACCAGAATTCCGCTTTGCAGATGGTCAACCAGGGTCGACAGCAGCAGCGTCGTGGATTTCAGCTGTTCTTCGACTTGCTTCTGGACCGAGATGTCCTCGGCCAGGCCTACGATCTGGCAGACCTGGCCGTGCTCGTCCTTGACCGGAAAGCCCCGGTCGCGAATCCAGCGAACCGACCGATCGGGGAGGATGATGCGGTATTCCTCGACATACTCGCCCCACATTTGCGTGGCGAGAGCTGCCTGCACCCGAGCGAAATCGGCCGCATGTATGGAAGACATCCAGGAGGTCGGATCCCGGTACAGGCTGGCGCAGGTTCGGCCCCAGATCTGTTCGTATGCAGGGCTGACGTAGATTCTCTGCAGACCGTCGGGTGTGGACACCCAGAAGACGGCCCTGATGTTGCCCGTCAGCTGGCGGAACTGCGTTTCCATCCGCGCTCGTGCCAGCAGCGTACCCAGGACACGCGCGGCTGCTCTCAGCCCGGCAATCTCCGGGATGGTCCAGTCGGGCTGAGACAAATCCCGGTCCAGACCCAGACAGCCCCACCACTGTCCCTCGGCAAAGATTGGAACCACCACCGTGGACCGGATGCCGAGCGTGGACAGAATCGCGCGCTCCTTGTCAGCCAGGTTCTCTGTCTGAAAGTGAACGGCGTGCCCCTCGGCCAGGTTTTTCGCGTTCGCTTCCAGTTGGTGACTGCGCAGGACATTCAGGACCTTGTAATGGTGGGGATCAAACACCAGGCCGCCAGTACACCATTCGAAAACCGGAGATTCAAAACCAAGCTCGCCCGGCCTGGCGCGGTTCTCGAAAATGTATACCCGAGTGACCTCTGTCGCTTCTCCCAGGTTCCTGAGCACCTGGTTTGCTCGCTTGTCCCAATCGGCGTTACCGAGGATGTGCGTGGCAGCAAACCCGATGCTCTCGAGCACGGACTCGCGGCGCTTCAGCGCCTTCTGGGTAAACTTCTTTTCGGTGACCGCTGACCCGACCAGCAGCCCGTTTACAGATGCGGCCAGGAGGAGGGCTTGAAGCTCGGCCACACGGAGTTCGGTCACCGGAAAGATCCAGAAGGTCAGAATGACGGCGGAGCTCGCAACGAGAATGCCGGCTGTCACGCCTTGCAAGCCCCGCACGATGGCCATCGCCACCAGAGGCAGCGAGAAGAGGGCAAAAAGCGCGAAGTGATCAAGCACCGGGAGCCGGAAGACGAAAAGGGTCAGCAGCAATGTCCCGACAAACAGTGCCAGTGTCTCCAGGGCGAAGGTCTTTGAAAGCCTGGCTGCCAGGGACAACTTCGCGTAGAAGTTCTTCTCCGTGCCGAGTTTCTGGCTCACGATTTCCAAGGCCGGCACGGCATAGAAAACCCAGAAGGGAGTAATCGACAGCACACCGAGAATGATTCCGGCGACCCCTCCCAGAAAAACGACCGGTAACCGGCTCCAGGAGATCACGCCCGCCAGCGCCAGTCCGATCGATTGCGTGACGGCTGCTGCGATTGCTACCGCCAGCCCGCCCTGCAACACCTGAGTGAAGCCTTTTCGACCCTGCAACCGGGCTTCCGACCGCGCCAGCAACAAACGGACCAGCCCCGCTCCCAGCATGTAGATCAGGCTGATGGTCGTGGAAAGGATGATCAAGCCGAACGGACCGGCAGGCACGGGGTGCAGCCACAGACCGACAATCAGGTTTGACAGGACGAGCACCGGCGCGTACTGCAGGCCGCAAGAGAGCAGCAGGGCAAGGTTCAATCCTGCAGGAAGGTAAATCTGCTTAACGCCGGACGCCTCCGAAGGGGGGATGCACTTCTCCAGGGCAATACTGAGCAGCAGAAAGCTGCTGGCAACCAGGATCGGCTGAAGAATCGTTTTGAATGAAGGAGGCAGTCTGAAAGAGTCGTTATGTTCGCCGATCCGGCCGCCAGGCATAGGGAGTCACCATGGGTCGAATTGAACTGCGTCAAACTCGTACAGCCTTGAGCTTGGCCGGGCGACGAGGTCACGCCCGGCGCTTGACGACAACCCTGCGTCCAGTATCCGGCCTCCCAAGCGGGGAATTGTCAAAACCGAGTGAAAGATTGTGAAAGAATGTAAAAAATTGCCGCGAACCGATTCCCTTTGCCCGCGGCTCTGTTCTGAGAAGCGCGATGCTAGAATGGACTTAATCCCTCTTAGCGTTTCGTGTTTCATGCTTCTCAACCGTAAGGATTTTTTTCGTCTCGCCACTGTTGGCGCTTCGCTGTTGTCGTCGTGCCGCCTTCGGCCGAGGTCCAAATCATCGCGTGAGTGGGACCGAATCCGGGAGGACTTCGAGCTTTCACCCGATTACGTTCATTTGGCCTGCCTCCTGATGGCTTCACATCCTCGTCCCGTCCGCGAAGCCATCGAGCGGTACCGCCGCGAGCTGGACAGGAACCCCGCTCTTTATCTTAAGGACAACAACCAGAACCTGCTCGTGGAAGTCCGCCGCGCAGCGGCAGATTATCTGGGGGCGCAGGTCGACGAAATCGCGCTGACCGACAGCACCACCATGGGGCTCGGGACGGTCTACAACGGCGTGAAAATCGACGAGGATGATGAAATTCTGACCACCAATCACGACTACTACGCCACGCTCGAAGCCCTGCGGTACAAGTCCATTCGGACCGGCGCGCGTGTCAAGGAGATCTCCCTTTACGAGAAGATCGAAGCGGTTTCCGAGGCGGAGATACTGGCGAACCTGAAAAAAGCGATCGGCCCGAAGACACGCCTCCTGGCCATTACCTGGGTTCATTCGGGCACCGGGTTGAAAATCCCGGCGGCGGCCATCGGAACCATGGTTTCCGAGATCAATGCCCGGCGGCCGGAGAAACGACGGCTGATCCTGGCGGTCGATGCGGTCCACGCGCTCGGCGTCGAGGACTTCCGGGTCGGCGATCTCGGTTGCGATTTCCTTATGGCCGGGACTCATAAGTGGCTTTTCGGCCCGCGTGGGACGGGGATCATCTGGGGCCATCCACGCTCTCATTCAGAAATCATCGCCACCATTCCGACCTTCACTCCAGGCGGCGGCTGGGGCGGATGGATGACTCCCGGCGGGTTTCACTCTTTCGAACACCGATGGGCGGCGGCCGACGCCTTCCGGTACCATCAAAAGATCGGAAAAGCCAAGATACGAGATCGCATCCGTGCCTTGAGCACGCAGCTGAAAGAAGGGCTGGCTTCCATGTCGCACGCGAAGCTCTACACGCCGATGGACGTGAATTTGTCAGCGGGCATCGTCTGCTTTGATCTGGAGGGCCTGACGCCGGCTGAAGTGGTCAGCCGGTTGCGGGAAAAGCACATCGTGGCGAGTGAAACCCCGTACGAGCCATCACATGCCCGCATGACGCCGGGGATCATCAACAGTCCGGAAGATGTCGAGAAAGCGCTCGCCGCTATTCGGGCCCTGCGAACCTGATGTAAGCCTTCGGGCTGCCTGGAAGGCCTTGCGGGAAAGCCGAGCCCGCCAACCGGACTCGGGAAAACCGACCGTCCGG
>JBHGBF010000283.1:0-6691 GCA_041946865.1 Acidobacteriota bacterium
GTGCCGGAAGGTAACAAATTCGGCCCGATTCAGTCATGCACCCTTGCCGAAAGGACACCTTCAACTGAGTGCCACGGACCAGGAGGTCCAGCAGCGAGAAGTTGAACAGCGTGAGCTTCAGACCGAACTGCGAAGCTTGCGATCGCAGCCGTTGCTCAGCAAAGAGGCCCACAGAGTTGAAGCAACGCTGAGGGAGCAAAAAACGCGCACCGAGGACCTCGCCGCCAAACGCAGTCTGTTGCTCAGCCGTCGGACTGAAGCGTCCCGGCGGCTTCAGACGGTCACGAGCGAGGCAGCCGAGCGTCGAGAACTGATAGAGAGAGAGTCGGAAATCAAAGCGGGATTCGAAGGCCAGATCCTGCGGATGATGCGTGAGGCGAGCGCGTCCGAAATCTATCTGCGTATCTCGTACCAGCAGTCCACCACGGCGGACGCAGAGGTCTCCGATTCCCGCTAACTTAGCTCTTCTTCCAACCGCCGAGCCGTCGTTCCCCTCCTTTTACGGATCCTTTTGCCGATACTTGGTTGACGACTGAGAGCCTGCAGTTGTGCCTACGTCATTCCGCGTCATTGTGAACATCGACATTTCTTCAGAACCGCATGAAGATGGCCTCGTTTGCTAGTAGCGGCCGGCGGATGTTTGGCTTTCCGGCCGTCGGCGGCAGGAAGGCAGTTGGTTCCTGCCGCATCAGGTCGCTGCCGTCGCTGTGGATCTTGACGGGACGATTTCAGGGTCCCGCGGTTGGCCGACGGCGGCTTTTCATATAGAGGAGGTCGTCTTGGTTTTCAGGACGAAGTCGGTCCGGACGACCGTGATGGTCCTGTTCCTGATCGTCTTCGGCTCTTACACAGCCCTGGACGGGTTCATCAGGGTGGTCTCGAGAGGCGCGAGAATCTACCGCGAATTGGCTGACCCCGTGCGTTTTCCTCGGTCCGCCCGGTTTCCGGCAGGCAGCGTGGAGTTGTACGTCGTACGCGTGTTCGTCGCCGCCGTTTTCCGAGCCTGTCTGGCTATTCCCCCCGTCAGTCGCTGCCACAGCTGTGAATCCCTGTCTCGCCTTGCTTCAGACAGTTTTCTGCGTCCGGCTGTCGCGGCTTTCCATATAAGGAGGTCGTCTTGCTTTTCAGAAAGAACTGGGCCCGGACCGCCCTGATGCTGATGCTTCTCAGCTTCTTTGGCTACGAGATGAACCTGGATGGGTTCGTGTCGGTCGTCAGGGATACGCTGAACGGAGTCGTTTCGGTGTGCACCGGAAAACCCATCAAGATACCAGCCAAGAAAGTGGCGTGATTTCGATCGCCACTTCATCCCAGGCAAGCCCCGGCGCGAGCGCCGGGGGCGCTATTTCCGCTGAACTTAAAGCACATCAAGGACAGGCTCAGCTACCTCCCGTATCCTTCGGAATTGAGTACTGATCTTCTCGATCGATATACCACTGTAGATCTGAACGAGAACAGAAGCGTTGTCCCAATCTCGGTACTCGCCGTCGAGAAAGTGATACCATGCCCACCATTCGGACTGTGAGGCTGGTCGGTATTTTTCGTCGAGAGTTCTTTTGACGGTCTGTGCATTTTCCGGCTCAGGCTCCAGCTTAATGGGTGTTTGGTTCGGGTATGAGTAACCTGGATTACCGCGAACCCCAATGATGAAGCCTCTTGCACCGTTATTCTCGGGGCATAGTGCGATAGAAAATCTCGGATCCCACATCACTTTTCGCGCGCTCAAAACCCACCAGCGTGCCAAGGGTTCGCGACTGCCTCCGTTCTCTAACTCCCAACCTTCGCCGAACTCCTTCTGAAGGACTCCCGTGAGCCTAACCAGGGATTCAGAAATAACCCTCTTCCGCATTTCGTCCCGCAGGTACGCCAATCCAATCGCGACTTCGAAGTTCTTATGGTTCTCCAGCGCATATTGCAACAGTATTTCATTCTGATCCGCGTAAGGCATGTGTCCCTCCTAAGAGACGAGTCGGAAGTTGTTTTGAACATAATCAACAAAATCGGCTAGAAAGAGCCTCATCTTCTCCGATCTACTCTCTGCCCAACAGCACTTTAGCCAGGAGAGAAATTCGATCGGGTAGGCCATCACTCTGAGGCGTCTCTCTCGAATGAGCTCAGCCTTTTTGGATCCGTCAATACTGACGGGTTCGCTTCCATCTCCGGACAGATAAATCAGCTTATAGTTCTTTTGAAACTTTCGAGACAGGTGCAGGCAGTAATCGTTGACTTGGTCTTGCTGCTCGAGGGCCCAGGGCTTGTTCTCTATTCCAACCGCAAAACCGCCAAAATCGAGAGTGATGTCGACTCTCCTCGAGCAATTGGCGATGTGTGTAGTCGGATCCTCGCGCCTGACGATTGCGCGTCTGCCAACCAGGCTGTCTTCGCCGATCGCCTTCATAAAGAGATCGAGGTAAATTCGGCCCTGACCGTGATTGTCGTCAGCTGACAAAAACATAGCGATGATGTCAGACAACCGGTTTTCATCAGGACCAATTAATTCAAGGACATTCCACCGGGGAGAGAGGGAAGCATCGTACCGCTCACGTATAGAACGTGCCCATTCCAATCTCGTTATCACGCCTGACCAGAACGGGGCGAGGTCTGCTCTGATTTGAGCTGTATGCTCGTCCTCTCGAGCTTTGAGACCACTGAAGAAAGTTGCGATTTCGGTATCGTGGTTTGGCAGTCGCATCGTGCACACGCCCTCTCAGAATTCCGCTCTAAATGCTCCCTCACCACCATTCGTTAGCCTGACAACACGCGGCGAATCGTGAATGGCACCTATGGTTGGACGTTTTATACCTGCATGCAAAACTCTCCGTCAAGTTGGGGATCGGCCAATAGCAAGAGTTGAGACTCTGACTTCTCGGCTAGAGCCGTTTGTATTTTCCTTTGTTGCAGGCTTTGCAGGGGGAGTTTTGACCGGGAGTGGCGATGCGGCCGCCGTTGGTACCGGGGCAGCGCGCCAAGCTGCAGCGGATGTCGCCGCAGTGGTCACAGCGGAAAACATGAGAAGTTGCACGGCCGCAAGCTGGGCATTTGGTTACCATGGATCCTCCTTGTTGACTAGTCGAACTCGCGGTTTATCTCCTTGAGGCGGAGCAATCGCGATCGGTAATGGCTGTCGGTCTTGACTACCGCCTGTTCGCGCGTGATTCCGAAGCGGCCGAGAGCGTCGAAAAGCGCCGCCTGGTCGATGTCCCGGTCCAGCAGCACCTCGTGACGCTTCCCGATGATGTCCCAAAGGACTCGGCCTCGGGGGAGGTAACTGTACTCGCCGTCGTAGGCTGGGTAGCGTGACCAGTCCACCTGGTCTTTCACTCGCTCCCAGACGAGGTCGTGGCCGAGCGAAAGATCAACCCATCTGGCAGACACTTCGGTCTCCGGTGATAGCGCCGGCGCCAGGTAAGTGAGGAACCGGCCATCGGCCGGGCTGTACCAGAAAACACCCACGAGAGGCTTCTCTTCTTGATCAGTCAATTTCATTCAGAACAGTCCTATCCTGACGTAATGCTCCTCGTCCTCCGGGAACGGGTCGTTTTCAGTCCAGCCTTCCAGTTCGAGGTCCGAGATGATGTGCCGGCGGGCGACGGGTCCGGCAACGGGGCCGAAGACGCGAACGGCCTCCCGAATGCCCGCCTCGTGATGCCGTTTTCGACGATGCCGTGCGCCGAGCGCGGGAAAGAACTCGTCAAGCCACAGGTGAATCTCGGGGTAAGGCTTTCCGAATATCCGCTCCGATTCCTGGCAGTGCTCTTCAAATGTCATCTCTTGGATACACTCTTACCGTGCGTTCTCCCGGAGGACGCGCAACACCTCCGCCATGGCCCGGGTGTCCTGGCTGCAGTACGCCTGAAGGGCTGCGATCGTCCGGTTGCGCTCCTCGGCTGACAATGTGCCGGAGATCAGCCTTTCGTACGCGACGCCGGCCTGACCTCCCTCGGCGACTTCCATCCCTTCATATGTCATACCAGGGACAAGCGCCGGCAGGACAGACTTAATTGAGAAGCTACCCAGGAAATCCGGGTGGTAGACATACTTCCGAACGATCTGGAGGAGGTCAACTAAACGGCCGGATACAGCCTCGAGTCGCAAGGCGTACTCCGGGAACCAGGCGGCGAGATCCTTGAGTCGCGGTCCTTCAAACCCCTGGTTGTAGACCAGAATGTGCCCATCGACTGTTTCAAGGACGTTCAGCAGCGAGGTTAGAAAAGCCTCGCGAGGATCGCACGAGTCCTCAGCCAGAAACTGGTAGTGCTCAAGCGGACCGTCAGGCTGCCTCTGAATGTGCAGGGACCACTGAAACGGAATCTGATCATACGGGCGCATCCCTCGGTAGCGAGGCAGCGCCGGAAAAACTGTCTCAAAGTCCATGAAGCAGAGCGGGTATCGCAGGCCGCCTAAAGTCGGAGCGAGCCCCGCGTCGAAGTAAGGCTCGCCTGACTGCACGCAATCGCAGATGCGGCGCTGATTGTCCGTCAAGGGGAAGTCCTCGGGAATTTCGTAAATCGACTGGATGTTCTGCTCTTCGAGAAGGCCGGCGCGCCACCCGCGAAGATGCGGCAACTGACCAACCCAACCATCTGGGTGGGCGGGGGCGCAGAGATCGGCGAACGCACAGGCGAATGGCTTTCCGCAACAGACGCCGGGATCAATTGGAGGGGCAACCTCCAGGCGGACAACTTCCCTCAACCTTTTGAGGTGCTCCGGCAGAGTCTTCTCGAATTCGGCGACCGATGGCCCGAGAGCCTGGATAACGAAGAGGCGTTCCAAATCGTAGGAAAGGCCGTCATAGACATATGCCCGGTTGAGGTGCATGAGAGCCACTTCACCGATTGCCAGGCCGCAGCCCTCGAGCACGTATTTCTGAATCGCCAAATCAGGGACATGGTAGTCCTTGACGGCGTTCGAAGACTTTACCTCGATCAGTGCCCAGCGATTACCGGGCAACCGCTTGAGAACGTCGACCCGGATGCGGATGTCCTCGAACCTGAAGGCCGCTTCGAAGACAGCCGGGATGGTTGGATCAGCCAGCAACTCGCGTGTCTTCTCCTCGGCCTCTCTTTGGCGGGTGTAATCCTCGGCGATCAGCAAACCGCCCGTGAAGCGGTTGCGAGCGAGGGCGCCGACCAGCTGGCCCTGGTCCAAAACCGCCTGCTGGCCCTCGTCGACGTCCGCCAGTTCCGGGGCATAGCAGTGAAGATAAAGTGCAAGCGGGCAGCGCAGCCCAAGCATGAAGCGCGACTTTGACAGGCGAGCCGGCCGGCCTTCTCGTCGCACCTCCCTGATCAGATTCCGCCCAAAGGTCTCTACAGGTAACATTCTGCTTCCCTCCGCTGAACCTCGCCTTCGGCCGCTACGATAGCGCCACGCTGGTCGGCCCGGCGAGCCCAAACTCGCTTTCTGACATCTGTCAGACCGAAAACCTGACACAGGACCGGCTTTGCAACTGGATCGTGATCCAAATAGCGACAGAGCCTAGAAGTATCATCGGATCGTTCCGTACCACGGAATGATGTTCGAGAAATCCCGGAGGAGATATGCAGTCCAGACGTGACCCCGATCAGAACTACGGTCAGAAGCTGATTCGGCTATTTGCGCTGCTCTTCTTCTCGCAGCGGCGCTATTCGCTCAGCGAGCTGGCCGAAAAGCTGAACTGTTCTAAACAAAGTGTGTTGCGTTTGGTCAGGGATGTGGGGTCAAGCGTCGGGGTCCCGGTGGAAGAGGAAACCTCGGGTCGTCAGAAGTACTATCGAATTCGCGCTGAGCGCCCAAGTGGGGCGCTGCCGATGAGCGACGAGGAATGGCGGCTCCTGGAGATGTGCGGCGCTTTTGCCCGGCATCTCCTCGGTGCGGATCTTTTCGCTGAGGCCGAGCAGGGACTGGTGAAGAGCAGGGCTCTTGTGAAAGCCGGCGGGAGCGGGACAGAGCCCGGGCAGTTTGCTGCGCTGCGGACCGGGACGATTGACTTCACTCCGCATCAGAAGACGATCAGGACGTTAATCAAGGGGATGGAGAAGAAGAGAGTCTGCAGGGTGACGTATCGGGCCGCCCTCGCCGATCGCCCCAAGACGTTCTACGTCAAACCGCTCAAACTCTTCGCCTACGCGGATTCCGTCTACCTGCTTGCTCGGATGGCAAAGCCGCCAGGCAAGCGGTATCGTGAGCCGGATTTCGACCCGATACTCGCCGTCCATCGTATCCGGAACGTCGAACTGACAGAGACGCTTTTCGAGAGACCCGAGACGTTCGACTTTGAGAAATCCTTTAACAAGGCGTTCGGACTGATCAAGGGCGAGCCGTTCACGGTCGAAGTCGAGATCTGGGACTGGGCGGCCGAGTATGTAGCGGAGCGGGTGTGGAGTGCGGACCAGAAGATCGAGCAGCTTACAGCAGACCGAATACGACTGACATTCTCGTCGGCGTCTGAACCCGAAGTGCTTCGCTTTGTTCTGTCGTTCGGCGATTGCGCTAAAGTCCTCGCTCCGGATTGGCTCGTCAATAAAGTAAGGGAGACAGCGCAGAATTTAGGCCGACTATACACGCACTGACTAGTCGATCTGTCGGCCTGCCGTTTTGCTTGGCGAGTCATCCTCAGCTGATATTCTCCGGTGCGCACTTTACCTGGAGAATCGTGTCCTTTCGGCAAGGGTGCATGACTGAATCGGGCCGAATTTGTTACCTTCCGGCA
>JBHGBF010000284.1:0-6685 GCA_041946865.1 Acidobacteriota bacterium
AGCCACACAGCAGCGGTTCCTGTTGATTCATCTGTATACTTTCGCCAAAGTCCAGGGCCTTTCAGGCCGAAAACACGGAGTCGATTTTTTCACACCTTCTGATCGCTGAAAGCTGACCGCTGACCGCTGAACGCTGATGCGCCGTTTTCCTAGCTGATATGCATGGTGCCGCTGGCGTCAAAGCGGATATTGACGCTGACGGAGCTGGGTGATTCGGTCCCGATGTTCAGGCTGCCTCGCAGCCCGAACTTCGCCAGAGAAACGACGTAGCTGCCGGGAGGCACCGATGCGGTGGCGAATCCGGTCCGCTGCTGGAAACCGACAGGGGAAGTCGAATAAGACTTGCCGCTCTCGGTGTTGATCAGGGTAAAAGTCAGGTTCGCAAAGCGGTAAATGTCGACCCTCGAGCCGGCGTCTTTGGAGATTCGAATCGTCACCTGACGAGGGGCCTGAGCCAGTATTTCCCTCTTCTCCCGTTCGTCGAACCGGACCAGGACTTTCTGTACGCGGCCGGTGTCATGCTCGCTCAGCATCGACGCGTACTGTCCTTTCATCTCGCCAACGGCTGCGTTGACGACCTCTGCCAGCAGTTCGTCCCCTTTTCGCATGGCCACGGCCATATCAATCGTCCCGAGGCTTCCTGGAACAATCTCCAAGGCGGTCATCCCCGGTGTCTCGGACAAGTAGTAAGCTGCTAAATACTTGTCATCAACGACTCCGACAACTTCCGCCCGTTTCAACGCCATACACGCCTCGTCGAACGAGTCAAAGGGGGTCAGTGAGGCGCGCGGGTATCTTTCCTTGACAAAATCCTCGTAGGCCGAGCCTCCCCTGATGCCGATCTTCGAGCCGTTGATCCCGGTACGGTCGAGCTTGCGGACGTTCGGCGAGATAACCAAAACAACGTCCGATGTGTAGTAGGGGGTCGAGAAATCGAGTTCTTCCTGTCGCTGCTTGCTGATGCCGCTTCCCAGCACAACATCCGCTTCCTCGTTCTTAAGAGCGGGGATCAGGTTCTGATCTTGGCGCGCGACCCAGGCGGGCTGAATCTTGCGGACGCTTTCCCCGGGCTCGAGCCACTCGGCGTTCATCTTTTCCACAATGCGCTTGCCGAGCTCCGCGTCAGGCCCCAGTCTCTCCTCTCCCCTCTGATAGAAGCGGGGGGCTTGGAAGGGAAAGACTCCGATCTTCGCCATTTTGTCCCGTTTAATGCGGGCCATGGTGGCGGAGGTCTTTCTGCACGAATCGAGGCCGACTACAGTTAACAGCAAGAGTGCGATCAAGGGCGTGAGCTTTCTGAACATTTTTCGACACCTCTAAAGGACGAGGAATATACCAGAAGCCTTCCCCGGCAACAACCGACTCTGCAAAAATGCGTTCTGATCTAGGTATCGGGCGAGCACGTCAACCTTCCCTTCAGTGTTTCCAGAATCGCAATCCGGCATTCCCCGAGTTCTGAAGGAAACGTCAACGACCGAGTGCAGTGGCCGTCTAACGGTAATAGGGGTTTTGCCCTGTACCGTGGTCCGTCGTATCGATTACCTCTTCGATCTCGGGGATCGCTTCCTTGATTCGGGCTTCCACTCCGTGCTTCAGCGTGATGTCCACCATGCCGCAGCCGTGACAGCCGCCGCCAAAGGCGAGGTAGACTTTATTGTCCTGTACGTCCACCAGCCGGATCATTCCTCCATGGGCGGCGACGGCGGGGTTAAGCTCCGTATCCAGAAGGGCCTGGACCCGTTCGACCAGGGGGCCGGTCAGGTCGCTTCTGGCGCCTTCTCCAAAACCGGGGGCTGGGGGGCGGTTCGGATTGTCAATACGGAAGCCGCTCTGCAAGGCCCCGTTTTCATAATCGACGGAAGCTCCTGTCAGGTTCTTGGCGCTCTCCGGGTCGAGAAGCACTTCAAAGCCTCCGGCATCGATGACCTGATCTTCAGCGGTCTTTTCGTCCAGCCCGACCAGTCTCATGCCGTAACTGAAATCCATTCCGCCGGTGTTGCGCGCCTCCATCCGCAGCATGACTCTTTCGTCCTGCTGCTCTTTGATGGCAGCCAGAATCTGGCCTTTAGCTTCCTCGGTAAATGTCAGCATCTAACCTCCAAATCTCGGAAATTCCCAAAAAGCTGTGGTCGAATTGTAGCAGCTTCGGCACGGCCGTGTAAATTTCAGAGAACGGATCAGTTCCGGCAAAAAGCCGCAACCTTGCCAGCGATTCACCCCGCTCCCTGCTTGACGGCTCGCTTCATCAAAAAGATACTGAACCAGCCGTTGATTCAAGACAACGGTTTTTGGGGGGCCCAAACACCGTCGAATGACTGAGGATTCGTGTCGTCAGGTGACGGGTAGGCCTCGAAAGGATAGCCTGATGCCTCGCAACTCAAGAAAGACCTTCTGGAAGTCAATCGATAGCATCGCCTGCCTGGCTGCAAGGGTGCTCTTCGACGTCATTCAATTCTTCAACAAATACCGGCCGGCTCCCGCTTTCACGCCGAAATGGTCTGACCGGCCGCTTCTGAAATCGTGGGAAAAGAGCCGGATACAGCTGGGCTGGCCGCGCAAAGTCACGTCACTTTGTCCCCAGTGCACTCTCGAAGCCCGCGCCAAAATCCTGAAGGATGAAGCGGACTACCGCCTGTTCAGCGAACAGAAAGCCGGCGAAATCCCGGGGACCATCATCGAACGCGACGGCCAGATCTGGATGGTCAAGGAATGCCCGAAGCACGGGAAATTTGAAGACATCTTGTCCATAGACGCGAATTTCACCCGCTGGATCGAATCCAATTTCCCGGGGTGCGACCTGCGTACCCATAACGACTCGAAGTTGCACTGGCACGGGACGGCGGCGATCACCCATGGACGGGGCGGCGTTCTGACCGTCGATCTGACCAACCGCTGCAACATGATGTGCGATCCCTGCTTCACCGACGCGAACCAGGTCGGGTTTGTTCATGAGCCGTGCTGGGAGGACACCAAGAAAGTCCTGGACGACGCGATGAGCATCAAGCCGCGCCGGCAGATGTCGGTGCAGTTTTCGGGCGGCGAGCCGACTCTTTCTCCCAATTTCATCCGGGCCATCAAATATGCCCGCAAGCTGGGATTCAACAGCGTTCAATGCGCGACCAACGGTATCCGATTCGCGCAGGACATCCACTTCGCGCGTAAAGCTGCCGAGGCCGGGTTGCGTTATGCCTACCTGCAATTTGACGGCATCGGCAACGACGCCAACAGCCATCGCCACATCAAAAACCTCTTTGATGTGAAACTACGCGCCATCGAAAACATGCACGAGGCAGGGATAGAGATTGTCCTGGTGATCACTCTGGTCAACGGAGTGAACAACGATCAGGTCGGTCCCATCATCCGCTTCGCCATGGATAACCCCAAAAAGATTGCCTTCTGCTCCTTCCAGCCGGTTTCTTTCACCGGCCGCGATGACACGGTAACCCCAGAGCGGCGTTTCCGGCAGCGCTACACCCTGTCTCATCTGGCCTATGATGTGAAAAACCAGGTGGGCATCACCGAACCGTGCCGGGACTGGTTCCCGTTGTCGCTGTTCAGTACCTTCTCGGATTTCGCCGACCTGGTACACGGACCGGACTGCGACTGGGGCCAGGTGACCTGCAGCTGCCACCCGAACTGCGGAATAGGAACCGCCTTGATGGTCGACAAGGAGACGAGGGAAGCAGTTCCCGTCCCCCGGTTCCTCGATATCCCCGGTCTCATCGAAGACGTCAAAAAGGTAGCGGACGCCGGCCGCGGGAAGTGGTTCTCCAATTTCATGATGGGTCTGGCCCTGATGAAGTGTTACCACCCCTTCCGCGGACCCTCGCGCCTCACACTGATCGACATTCTGAAGAAGTTCGACAAGAGCTTTGGGCTGACCGGCAAGTTTTACGGTGTCGGCAAGGTCCGGCGTGAAGATCCCTGGAACTTCCTCTTTATCGCCGGCATGTGGTTCCAGGACCTGTTCAACTACGACTTCAGCCGGACCCAGCTGTGCGCCATCCCGTATGGCACCCAGGAGGGAGAGATCTCCTTCTGCGCCTACAATACCGGCCCAGGATGGAGAAACATCGTCGAGCATATGCATCGCAACGCGACTGTCGCCGATTGGTACCAGCAGCACGGCCGGCACCAGATCCATGCCGGGGAAAAGACCCTCATGCTCGACAGCTACCAGCACTCCTTAAGGATCCGGCCCGAGGACGCTAACCGGGTCCGCGTTCGCACCGAGCTTCCGCAGACGGCGCGCGAGGAGAAGATGCTCCGCAAGAGAGCCGCCCGGGAAGCCGAACAGGTCCGGGAGCATTACGAGGAGACCATCACCCCGCCGAGGAAGAGCAAGCTGGTCCAGCTGGGGTAAAGCGCACGGATGCTGGTCGCAGCGGCGGCTATCCACGAATTTCCACGAATTAGACGAAATTCGTGGAAATTCGTGGATAAAAAGCACGCCGTGAGTGCATCACTTCAACTGCGCTGAATTCCTCATCCCGCCTTCCGTTTCAGTCGCGAGCCTGCTGTGTTAGCTTGTTCCTAAGGAGTACCACTCATGACCCGACTGGCAGAAAAGAGGTGTGTCCCCTGCCGGGGAGGAGTCCCGCCCCTGACTCCGGAACAGATCCGGCCTCTGGCCGACCAGATCGAGCACTGGGACGTCGTTAACAACCATCATTTACAGAAGCGGTTTCGCTTTTCCGACTTCCGTTCGGCGTTAAACTTCGTGAACGACGTGGGCGAGATTGCCGAACGCGAAGACCACCATCCGGACATCGAGTTGACCTGGGGCAAGGTGGGGATCACGATCTGGACCCATAAGATCGACGGCCTGACCGAAAGCGATTTCATCCTGGCGGCGAAGATCGACGAGGCATACAAGGAGGCGCGCCAGGACGAGGGCGTGCCGGGATCCTAGAGGATCAAACTGTGCGAAGCCGACTTGGCGAGATCGGGGCGGCCGCGCGTAATGAAACCAAGGTAACTCTCCTGGTCCGTCTCGGCCAGGTGATATTCAATGTCGGTGAGGAGCACCTCGAGGCAGTTGATGATCTCGTCGGTCTTCAGGTATCTCTGGTCCCGATCGAGCTGCCGGTGTCCTTCCAGGTACGTCTTCAGGTCGCGTCCGAGGCTGTTGACAAGGGGATCGGTTCCGGTGTGCTCGTAAATCAGCCCGCTCTGTTCGGTCTTGTAGGTCTTGAGAAGCAGAGCCACCGAATCGTGAATCTGGCGGTCGCGCAAAGAGCGAAGTCCCTGGGCAAACTTGATGATCGCCTCTTCCAGGCCGATCATGATCTCCAGATAGTTGGAGTGAACGTCATAATACTTGCGGCGCAGCAACGGGTCGTTGCTTTGCTGCAGCGCGCCGAAGCGCTTCTTCACGAGCTGGTACGATATCCCGGAGCTCAGGTACTGGCAATCTTCGGGACAGGCGATTTCCAAAACTCTTTTTTTACCGCAGCAAGTCGGACAGATCTGTCCGTTTTTGGCAGGGCAGAATCTCTTGCCCTTGACCTTTCCACAAACCACACACTTCATTTCCCAAAAATCTTACTATTTCTATGGAAGCCACACAACTCGGCCGCCTCAATTCACCCCGTCCAGCCGGAAGTCTATAATCAAAACTAATGGCTAAGCGCTTTTTCACCGTCGAGGAGGCCCGCCAACTCCTCCCGCGGGTTCGGGAACTGATGCAGAGAATGGTGAGCATGGTCGGTGCCCTGGAAGAAGCCAAAGAACACGTCAAGGAGCTCGCTCGAAAAGGCGAGATGAACACAGGCAGTCCGGTAGGGACCCAGTATATCGAAGGGCTTGCGCACATAAGCGATTGCCTGGCTGCTATTCAGGCGACCGGCTGTATCGTGAAGAGCATCGATGAGGGTCTGGTCGACTTCCCGCATTGGCGGGAAGGTCGAGAAGTCTACTTGTGCTGGAAGAACGGGGAGCCGGACATCAGCTACTGGCACGAGATCGATGCCGGGTTCGCCGGACGGACTCCGCTCGATCAGGACCCCTCCTGACAGGAGAATCGGTAAATGTTTAGGCTTCAGAAGCTGTTGGCTGTGATTGTGACTTTGATGTGGCTCGCTCCCGCCTGTTCCCGCCAGAAAGATGAGGCGGCCCCCCAGCCTGTACAAGGAGGAGGATTCACTCCGGGAAACGCCGCCAGTCTGACTTTTCAGGCGCCTGCCGGCTGGACCGAGGAGGTCCCGGCCTCTCGGATGCGGCGGGCTCAATACCGGCTTCCCCGCGTCGCCGGTGACCCGGAAGACGCCGAGATGGTCGTTTTCTACTTTCCCGGCCAGGGTGGCTCCGTACAGAGCAATATCGACCGGTGGGTCGGGATGTTCACGAAGGCCGACGGAAGCGCGGCAACCGAAGACGCCAAGACGGAGAAGAAAACCGTCAACGGCCTGAGCGTGACGACTGTCGATGTAGAAGGTGTATACACCAACCAGTCGATGGGACCGATGGCGGGTGCATCCGGCCCTAAGCCGGATTACCGGATGCTGGCGGCCATTGTCGAGACGTCCGGAGGCCCCTGGTTCTTCAAGCTGACCGGTCCTAAACAAACGGTAGGGAAGTGGAAGAGCAGCTTCGACCAGTTCGTTCAAACGATCAGGCCGGCGTAGCCGGCACTGGACTTTGGCGAAAATAAACAGATGTGTGAACGTTTTTTACGCCGAAGGCG
>JBHGBF010000285.1:0-6598 GCA_041946865.1 Acidobacteriota bacterium
GTGACAGGCCACGCACTGGCTGGATGTCCCCTGGAAAACCTGGTTGGCATGGCAGCCGGCGCAGGTTGCGGTGGTGTGCGCCCCGGTGAGCGGGAACCTGGTCAGCGAATGGTCGAATTTGGCCCCCTGCCATTGGTTGGTGTCGTGGCAAGTGGCGCAAGTTTGCGGAAAACCGCCCGCTGCGTGGTTCGGGTTTTGGGCGGCGTTATAGTCTTTCAAGTGACAGGCGACGCATTCGCTGGCGGTGCCCTGATAAGTCCCGTTAGCATGGCATGCGGTGCAGTCGACGTCGGCGTGTGCTCCGGTTAACGGAAACTGAGTCTTCGAGTGGTCGAAGTGGACGCCGGTCCATCCCGTCGTGGTATGACAGGAAGCGCAGTCCAGGCTGAACCCGGCCGCCTCGTGATTCGGTTTGGACGCGGCTTTGTAATCCTTCAGGTGGCAGGCAGCGCACTCTGAATTCACTTCCCCGAAGCGATTATCAGAATGGCAGGTCGCGCAGTCGAGGCCGGCATGAACTCCGGTCAGGGGAAAGCCGGTCACCGCATGGTCGAACCGAGGGTTTGACCAGCTGGACAGGCTGTGACAGGCACGACAATCACTTGACGCGTTAAACGCCTGATGATCGACGACCCTTGTCGATTTGAATTCCGAAGCGTGGCATGTGACACACTCGGTGCTGAGCCCGACATACTGCTGAGTGGGTCCTCCCGTGTGGCAGCTCTCGCAGTCGACCCCCGCGTGTCCCTGCACCAAAGGAAATCGGTTCTTGTGATCTTCGGACGCCTGGACGGAGATCCGCCAGCCGGACACGGAATGGCACTCTTCGCAGCGAGCGCCCAACCGGCCGCGGTGGAGGTCGGCGTGGCAGCGGGCGCACTCCTGGCTGGCTTCCTTGAAGACGAGCGAAACGTGGCACTTGCGGCAATCCACCTTTTGGTGAAGTCCGCGCAGGGGATATGAGGTCCTGTTGTGATCGAAATCCAGCGCCGGCCGTAGCGGCGTCCAACTGATTGACGTATGGCAGTTGTTGCAGGCAAGTTCCATCGAACCGTGAGGATTGCGGGTCCGCCCTCGGACCTTGGCATCCTGAGCCGTTACCGGGAGGAAGCACAGCGCCAGGGCCATCAGACCGGCGATCCAGATTGTCAGTCGTGGCAGCGACGCGCGCCGGGGATTTTCGATTCTCACGTGGTTGCTCCGTGACAGTCAGCGCATTTCCTTGGTGTTGGCCTGTAGAGGCGGACCTTGTGGCCGTCCACTTCCCGGACCTGGTCATGGCACAGGGTGCACGGGACTCGGGCATGAGCGCCATCCAGCTTGAAGCTGGAATGCGTGGCGTGATCGAAAAGTGACGGCCGCCACCAGAACTCGTTGTGACAGGCCTGGCAGTCGCTCGGCTCTTTCCCCCTCGCAAACTGCCCGTTGTGAGCATCTTCGTGGCAGCCGGAACACTCACGAGGAGCGCCGGCAAAAACCGCATCTTTCAGCTTGGAGCCTTGGCGCCCCGGCAGATGGCAGGCAGCACAGCTGGCCCCTTTGTGTGCTCCATTCAGGACAAATCGCGTGGCGGAGTGGTCGAAGCCCGCGATATCGTTCCACGCCTTGACTGAGTGACAGGCGGAGCATGACAAGGGCTGGCCATCCACGCCGAGAGCCGCCATGCGGCTCGCGAACTGCCCCCGGTGCGGGTCGTGGTGACACGCGGTACAGCTCAGGTCGGTGAAGCGAAAACGGGCACACGAACCCCGGCTCGTCCCCGCCGCGGCGGGTGGCTGCTGTCCGCTGTTAAGCGCGTGCTCTCCGGCGTGACAGTCGGCGCAGGGGACTGCCAGATGGGCGCCATGAAGCGGGAAACGCGTCGAACGATGTTTGGCCAAAAGGAAAACCGTGGGCAAGAAACCGGCAACCGAGTGACACTCTTCGCAAGTATTCCGATAGTCCCGAGCAAACTGGCCCTGATGGGCGTCGGTATGACAGTTGGCGCACCGCGTTCCGTCTATTCGGTAGCGGGTCTCGGCCCCGCGCGGCTCGTGACACTTCGTACAGGCCACCAGCGCGTGTTTCCCGGTCAAAGGAAAGGGCGTAGTCGCATGTTGGGCGGCGTCAAATGACGAGGGCTTGAAGCTTTCGGGCGTGTGACATCTGGAGCAGTCCGCCATTCTCGGGCCGGCCGCGAACTGGCCGCCGTGCGGGTCTTTCCGATGACAATCCGCGCACAAGCCGTGAGCCACCGGCTGCTTGAAGTCGGTTCCCTTGTGACAAGAGCCGCAGGCCAGCCCCATATGCTTTCCGCGCAGCGGGAACCGCGATTTGTCATGGTCAAAATTCACGGCAGCCTGGGTGGACTTCCAGCTCGTGGAATTGTGACAGGACCTGCAGCTGGAATCGAAGACACCCCGATGCGGGTCGCTGTGACAGGGGGTGCAGTCGGCGTGGCTGATCCCCTTGAACTGGACATAGGGGCCCGCCGCATCGCTGGCCGTACGGTGACATTTCGCGCAAGCCACCTTCTCATGACGGCCGGCCAGCGGGAAAGCGGTCCACTGATGGCTGAAGAGCGGGATCTCCTTCCAGGACATGAAGTTGTGGCATTTGCGACAGTCACGCGAGAGTTGTCCCCGATGCTCGTCTCGATGGCAGGAGACACAGTCACGTGTCAGACCGAGATAAGTCCTGTCCAGGTTCGTGGATATGCTATGAGCTTCTGCAGCCGGAATTCGGCTCGGCTGGTGACACTGCCGGCACGCTACCTGCGCGTGGCGTCCTTCCAGCCAGTAGCCGGTAAAGCGATGGTCGAACTTTTCGACCGGGCCGTCCCAGTGAATGAGACTGAAGTTCTCGCCGTTGTGTTCCGAGTGGCAGCTCACGCAGACCCGGTCAACCAACTCGTTTTTCCGAAAGACGGCGCCGTGAAAGCCTCGCTGCGCCGCGCCCCTTTGCCTGATGTCTTCGTGACACCCCATGCATTTGAACTCGGGCGCGGCCTGGCCGATCTGGTGGCAGTCCAGACAGTGAGTGACTCCCGCCAGTCGGCTATGAGCTTTGGACAGGGGACCGGGCGAGATCTGACCGATTGCGGGCACCTCGGTAAGCAGTGCCGCCAGGAATCCTGAGACCAGCCATTGAACCGCCAGGCGGCCCCTGACAGGCGTGCTGGACATTAAAAGCTCCTGGCCGGGGAACTGCCGGATAACTGAGACAGGGAAACCCGCGCCCGCTTGCCGCTCTCCGACTCGGGGCTGGCCGCCAGCAATGTGCGCCAATACTTCTCAGCCATTTCACGGTTTCCGACATTCCCATAGATGGCGCCAAGGTTGTACAGCGCATCAGGATTTTGAGGCTGCCTGTCCAGGATCTTTCGGGTTTCTGTGATCGCGCCTTGAACATCCCCGGAGTCAAAAAGCGCCCGACCTAATTCCAGACGTGCCTCCACATTGCCCGGATCATGCTGAAGCGCCGCCCGCAAGTACCTGATGGCGTCGGCGCTTTGACCTTTGGCCGCAGCCAGGACGGCGAGGCGGATCAGGATGGGCGAGTGATCCGGCTTCTTCTCGAGCGCCTGATGGAGTGCGCGCACTTCGTGTTCATCGACCGCGGGCATGACCCGAGCGTCCCCGCTGTGTGCCGGTACGGCGCCCGAGCGCTTCCTGGCGTCCGGGATTCCGGCCGGCTGCTGTTCAACTCTCGAAACTGTCTTGGATGCCTGCAACAGCCACAAGATGCAAGCAATGATCAATATGGCCGCGATGGCAAGGAACGGCTTGTGTGCCTTTCGCAACATGGACAACCTCCCCCGGCGTCGCTTTCGGGAAATATGAGGTCCCCGCGAGTCCGCAGATGGACAATTGTTCTTTAAAGTCCTGACAGGTTTTTGGCTTTAAACCACTATATACAAGAGACATGCCTGACACAAGTCAGCCCTCCTTGGCCGTGTGCACACGGTTTTTAAGGAAGAGTCAGGAAGGTTGAAAAGGCGGGCGGTATGGGGCAGAGGAACAGAGAAAGCTACGCACGATTCAACCGGCCTGCTCTTCCCCCCACCGGTCTCGCCTCGGTTTTCCAAGGCGAGGATGGCAACGAAGGCGCAGCATAGATTGACACGAAAAGAAATTCAAGTCTTTTGTTTGGTTTTTTGCTAACTCATGGCCTGACTGATGATGCAGGGCGACTGCGAAAGGGTGCGACGGTCGTTTTCCTCCCGTTCCTTCAGAGTGGACCGCCTTTCCTGACCGTTTCCGAGGGCGTCGGCCTGAAAGACGAGCTCCACCCCCCGGCTACTTCCCGTCATTTCGTCAGGAACTCAAGTCCGTATCTTGGTGCTACGGCGAGGTAACGCCTCACGACCTGTTCCATGTTGGCGGGCTGGGGCGCCGAGCGGTCCTGGACCCGCTCCAACGTCTCTTCGAAGAATCCCCTCCAACCCTTCAGGCGAGAAGATCAGCAGCAGTCGGGCCTTGTCCGTCCCGACATTGCGGAAGCCGTGAACCGTGTCGCGGGGCGTATGGGCGAAATCTCCGGCCGAGGCCTGAAAAACCTCGTTGCCGACCCTGATGTCGAGCTGGCCCTCCAAGACATAGAAAGACTCTTCCTCTCGGCGATGGATATGCGGGGGAGGGCCGCCACCGGGGGGCACAATGGCTTCCATAATGAAGTAGGCGCCGCCGGATTGAGCTCCGGTCACGAGGAAAGTGTATCGATCGCCCGGCCCCCAGAAGGACGGACCGGTGTCCGCGTGGACACAGTGGATGATGTTCTGAACCGTCTGAAGCGACATATGGGTATTCCTTTTTTGGGCAAAACCGCTCAAATAACACAGGGGATACTGCTATCCGCGGAGACGCTGGGAATCAGGCGAAAGGTTTCAGGCGGCGGATCGGCTTTCGCGGCGAAGCGCCCGCTCACTCCAGCCAGGTGAGAGGATTCCGAAGGGGCATATTTCTCAGGATCTCCTCAACGTCCGCCGTGTGATCGAGTGTTTTCCAGGTTTTAAACCAGACAAGAACGTTGAACTCCCTCAGCCCAGGTTGCGTTCCGGCGGTGTTTCTGTTAGTTACATTCAGCGGTTTCTTTTCCCCGTTGCGGAGGAGGACTGATGAAACACTTCTCTATTCTCTATCTCGTGGTGGTTCTCGTCGTTTCCAGCGTTTCGGCCGGGCAACAGCCTTCGCCCCGAAAGGAGGCACGCCTCTTTCTGACGGCCAAAGACACAGGTGACCGCCTCGCCGACAAGGGCCCTATCCTCTTCGAAGCCTTGCCCCAGCCGGATGAAAACTTCCCGACCATCTTTGTCGACCCCGGCAAGCTTTTTCAAACCGTCGAGGGGTTTGGAGGCGCCTTCACCGATGCGGCCGCTGAGACCTTCTTCAAGCTGCCGGTGGCGGTTCAGCAGGAAATCATCACGGCTTATTTCGACCCCGAAAAAGGAATCGGCTATTCGCTCGGGAGAACCAATATCAACAGCTGCGATTTTTCGAGCGACAGCTATTCCTATGTCGAAGCAGGAGACAAGGAGCTAGAGACCTTCGCCATCACTCACGATCTCAAGTACAAGATCCCCTTTATCAAACGCGCTCTTGCCGTGGCAAAAGACTTGAAGCTGTTCGCCTCGCCCTGGAGCCCGCCGGCGTGGATGAAGACGAACAACGACATGCTGCACGGGGGCAAACTCAAGCCCGAGTACTTCGCGAGCTGGGCCCGGTACTACGTCCGTTTTATTGAAGAATACCGGAAGCAGGGGGTGCCCGTCTGGGGTCTCACGGTCCAGAACGAGCCGATGGCGGTTCAAACGTGGGAATCCTGCATTTATACCGGCGAGGAAGAACGCGATTTCGTGAAAAATCACCTGGGACCGAGGCTGCACAAATCCGGCATGGCGGATGTGAAGCTGATGATCTGGGACCACAACCGTGGAATCATGTACCAGCGGGCCAAGGCCGTGCTCGACGACCCGGAAGCCGCCAGGTACGTCTGGGGGATCGGTTTTCACTGGTATGTCGGCGATCATTTCGACAATGTGCGGCTCACTCACGAGGCCTTTCCGGACAAGCAACTGCTGTTCACGGAAGGCTGCGGGTATCCGTTCAGCTGGGATAATGTCAAGCAGTGGAAGTGGGGCGAGATTTATGCCCAGTCAATGATCAACGACGTCAACAATGGGGCATGCGGCTGGACCGACTGGAACCTGTTGCTGGATGAAAAGGGTGGGCCGAACCACGTCGACAATTACTGCCTTGCGCCCCTGATCGGCGATACACGCGACGGGAGCTTGCACTACATGGATTCGTACTATTACATCGGCCATATTTCGAGGTTCGTGCGGCCGGGCGCCCAGCGCGCGACCTGCTCCTCGTCCTCGGACCGGTTGCTGGCGACCGCCTTCCGGAATCCGAACGGCCAGGTTGCGGTCGTCGTCCTGAATGCGCGGGATCGCGCCAGCGATTTCCAGGTCTGGGTGGCCGGCAAAGCGGCTAAATCAAAGCTTCCTCCCCACTCGATCGTGACCGTTGTGTTTTGACGTAGAAGATGCCTCCCGATCTGTTCGTAGTTCCGCCTTCAGGGGTGCAGCCGACGAGGCTGCGAATCTTGGGGGTGAAAG
>JBHGBF010000286.1:0-6562 GCA_041946865.1 Acidobacteriota bacterium
CATGATGAACTCCAAAAGCGCCTGCCGCTTCGCTCGCAGAAAACTGAGCGGTTACCCGCCCAGCTGTTTAAGTTTTGTAATTTTCGGCAATTTGTGATGTAGTTTTCTAATGAAAGTGCTCATTACCGGGGGGGCGGGTTTCATCGGCTCGCACCTTTCTGAACACCTCCTGCAGCAAGGCCACCGCGTTTTCGTCCTCGACGATCTTTCCACAGGCGCCATCGAGAACATCGTTCACCTCAAAGAGAACCCCTGTTTCCACTACACGATCGACAGCATCATGAACATCCCGCTGGCTGCCGAGCTGGTTGACCGATGCGACATCGTCTACCACCTCGCCGCAGCGGTCGGCGTCAGGCTCATTGTTGAAAGCCCGGTCCGCACTATCGAGACCAACATCCGCGGAACGGAGATCATCCTCGACCTCGCCAACAAGAAGAAGAAAAAGGTGATCATCACCTCGACTTCGGAAGTCTACGGGAAAGCGTCGAAGGTTCCTTTCTCTGAAACCGCCGACCTGGTTCTGGGTCCGACCGACAAGGGGCGCTGGAGCTACGCCTGCAGCAAAGCCATCGACGAGTTCCTGGCTTTGGCTTACTGGCGTGAGAAGCGGCTCCCGGTCGTTGTTGTCCGTCTTTTCAATACTGTGGGCCCGCGGCAAACCGGGCAATACGGAATGGTCCTGCCGAATTTTGTGCGACAGGCTCTTTTGGAGGAGCCGATAACGGTTTTCGGAGACGGCCGGCAGTCACGTTGCTTCTGTCACGTCTCCGACGTGGTCCGGGCCCTGATCGCCCTCGGGCAGCAGCCGGAAGCCATCGGCCAGGTGTTTAACATCGGGTCAGACGAGGAGATCACGATCCTGGAGCTGGCTGAGCGGGTGCGCGCCGCCTGCGGCAGTTCATCGGAAGTCCGGTTCATCCCGTACCGGGATGCGTACGGATCCGGATTCGAGGATATGAAGAGGCGTGTGCCGGATATTTCGAAAGTGACCGCGCTGATCGGCTACCGCCCGACCCTTAACCTCGACCAGATCATCGCCAGCGTCATCGAGTATCAAAGATCACTTCTCGGGCTCAGAGTCCAATGCGGCTGAGTTGATGCAATACCACCCCGCCGGGAGTGGCTTGAGCCGCAGCGCTTGAGCACCGGGCGCGGCGTGGCGCCCCTCTTACGCCATTCGCATCTGGACGAGGTTGCGAATGGCGGCGATGGTCTCGAAGTTCTTGAGAACGAGGTCGTCGGGCCGCAGCGCAATGTCGAAGGTCTTTTCGATAAAACCGACCAGTTGCAGGATTCCCACCGAATCCACGATTCCGTCTTGAATGAGGCGGGTCTGGGCGCTCAGCTGGACCCCGGGGCGATCGTAAAGGAATTGCTTCTGGATGAAGCCGATGAGAGTCTGATCGATAGCGGACGGCTCAGGGCGTGGGGAAATCGTCATATTCAGTTCCTGGGGCGGTCGGTCGGGCCCGCAATCAGTTGTCTTTTGTCTATTTTCCCGGAAGACGTGCGAGGAAGCGTCTGCCGGCTCTCGATGATGTCCGGCACCATATACCGAGGCAATCGGGCGAGGCAATGCGTCTTGAGCTCGCTTTCGCTGGCCTCGGTGTTTTTCTTGAGGACGACGACGGCTTTGATAAGGTTTCCGAACTGCTCGTCGGGCACGGGCACGGCGGCCGCGATCTCGACGGCCGGATGGGAATACAGGGCAGATTCGACTTCTCCCAATTCGATGCGGTAGCCGCGGCTCTTGATCATGTCGTCCCGCCGTCCGAGGAACGCGTAGTTACCGTCTTCCAGTTCTTTGACCAGGTCACCGGTTCGGTAATAAACATCCGTCTTTTCGCCCAGCTCAATTCGATTCAACACCTCGCGGGTCTTATCCGGCATGCCCCAGTATCCGCTCATCAGACTGGGGCCTCGCACGT
This sequence comes from Acidobacteriota bacterium, assembly GCA_041946865.1. Classification (GTDB taxonomy): domain Bacteria; phylum Acidobacteriota; class UBA6911; order RPQK01; family RPQK01; genus RPQK01. Next base: position 1,932 of record JBHGBF010000286.1, read on the forward strand.
AGAGTTCTCCTTCCTCTCCCGGCGGGACCGGTTTTCGCTCCGGATCCAGGGCGATGACTTCACAACCCGCGCAGGCTTTCCCGATCGGCAGCGGAGCAGAGTCGTCTTCCGGAACGCGCTCGACCGGGTAACAGGTGCACACGTTGGTTTCCGTCGGCCCGTAAAGGTTGTAGTAACCGGCGGCGGGAATCAGGCTCTTTAATTGTCGCAGGAACTTGACCGGAAAGACCTCTCCGGCGAACAGAATAAGCCGCAGAGACTCGAGCTTTCGCTGCTCCAGCAGGCCATGCAGGACCAACCTGGTGAGTACCGAGGGGACGGAGTACCAGACGGTGATCTGTTCCTTTTCGATAAACTGAGCCAGCTCGACGGGGAACAGCGAGATTTCCGGCGGGACAATGACCATGCAGGCGCCTGCGGCCGCGGCCCCAAAGACGTCGAAGACCGACAAGTCGAAGTGAAGCGGAGCATGATTCGAGAGCCGGTCCGAACAGCTCAGTCGAAATCGGCCGGCCGCCCATTCGACAAAGCTGAGCCCTGCGCGGTGACTGATCATCACGCCTTTGGGGAAGCCGGTCGAGCCTGAAGTATAGAGAATGTAAGCCTGTCCCTCTGCTTCTCCCTGGCGGGGGATGGGCCTGTCTGCTTCCCGCTGAACATCACCCCATTCGAGCAGACCGCGACGGGACGTGGTGTCTTTCCCGTCCTCGACCAGCAGGATGAGCTTCAAGAGACTCTCATCGCGCAACTCCAGGCTCTGCACTCTGGCGGCTGTCGTAATCAGCCCGCTGGTAGCGCAGTTTTCAAGGATATAGGAAGCCCGCCGTGGCGGGGCCAAAGGATCTATCGGGACGTATGCGGCGCCGATTTTAAGCACCCCGTACAGGGCGGCAATCGAAAGGGCCGACTTGTCCAGGTAAAGCGCGACCCTGGCCGCCGGCCTGATCCCTTGGGTGAGCAACGTATGCGCCACCTTGTTAGAGAGCCGGTCCAATTCACCGTAGGTCAGCTGTGTGTCCCGAAACCGCACGGCAGGGCGGTCAGGAAACCGGGAGGCGGCGCTCGTCAGAAGGTCATCGAGAAATTTGGCCATCGTTTTTGCTATGGGCGATGGACCTGGACGAAGGGGAGTCTTGGTCCACTGTCCACTGGGTCCATGTCGTCCATGTCGTCCATGCCCCCTACAACCCCATCAGTTGGGCAATCAAGTTGCGCTGAATTTCCGAAGTTCCGGAGAAAATCCTGCTTCCCAGCGCATCTCGCACCTCTCTCTCGATCTCCAGGTCGGAGAGGTAGCCGTATCCGCCGAAAAGCTGGACGGCGTCGAGGCAGGACTGGACCCAACATTCGCTGATATGCAGCTTCGCCATGGCGGCCTCCGCAAACACGGATTTGCCGCTCGCCTTGAGCCAGGCGACCCGATAAAGCAGGTTCCGTGCGGTCTCCAGCCGCAGGCGCATGTCGACCAGCTTGCTCGACACCAGCTGGAACTTGCCGATGGGTTTTTCAAACTGGCGGCGCTCCTTGGCGTAGTCGAGGCAGCGCTCGAGCAGACGTTCCATGGCGCCGACCGCCGGGGCCAGGATGAAGGCTCTCTCCCACTCCATCGCATGAGTGAAGATCGCAGCTCCGGCACCTTCTTCGCCCAGCCTGTTGGAGGCGCCGATCTTGCAGTCGTCAAAGAAAACCTCGCCGATAGTCGAAGATCGCAGTCCCATTTTCTCGAGCGGCCGCACCGTCAAGCCGGGGGCTTTCTTTTCGACGAGGAACGCGGTTAAACCCTGCCATCCCTTGGAAGGATCAAGAGACGCGACAACCAGCAGCAGATCCGCCACGGGTCCGTTAGTCACGAAGGTCTTTGAGCCGTTCAGGACGTAGGAATCTCCTCTTGGAAGGGCCGTCGTCTTGATGTTGAACGCATCCGAGCCGGCTTCTGGTTCGGCCATGGCGAAGGCGCCGATCCACTCCCCGGAAACCAGGCGGGGCAGATACCTGCCCTTCTGGGCGTCGCTGCCGAAATTCAGGACCGGCATCTCGCAGGCCCAGATGTGAGCGCTCAGCGAGAAGAGCAGGCCATTATCGCGGCAGGCGTAACCGAGCGCCTCCAGGCCGGCTACGACCGTCAGCGGATCGGCTGCCGATCCGCCAAACTGTTCGGGTATCGGCAACCCCTGGATTCCGAATTCGGCGCACTCGCGCCAGCCCTGGCGGTCGAGCTCTTCTTTGCGGTCCAATTCGCGGACAGCCCGGGCGAGTCGGTCCCGCCCGAAGCGAATGACTTCCTTGCGGTACTGCTCCTGCTCCGGAGTCCACGAGAAATCCATCCATTCTCCTTCCGCGAAATTCCGCGAAACATCCACGTAATCCGCGGGATGATATTAGCCGGTTTGATGAACCGAGTCATCACTGATCGCGTATAATAAAGCCACTTTGACCAGCAGGTACAAGCGGCTTTCAGACTGGTTTTATTTCTTCGGTGTGACGCCGGCGCTGGCTCTGTTCCCGAGGAAAATCGGTTATGCTCTGATGCGGCGCCAGGGGAGGCATATCTGCCGAGTCAACACGGTTCACCGCCAGGATGCGAGCCGGAACATCAGCCTGGTCCTTGACGACGAGCGGTGGTCAGCTCTGGCCAAGACGCAGGTGGTCGGAAAGACCTTCGAGATCATGGTGGCCGAAGACCTGGACACCTTCTACTTTCCCTTCTGGACGGAGGGCAACATCGGCAAGTATTTCAGTTTCGAAGGGCTGGAGCACATCGACCGGGCGCGCCGGCTGCGGCGGGGCGCGCTCATGTTCACAGGGCATTTCGGCGCCGTCTGCTCCTCGCTGGTAGCCCTGTCCCTGCGTGGCTATACTCTCAACCAGCTTTCGCGCGATTCGCGCAGCGAAGCCAGTTTTCCCCCGGCATTCAGGGCTTACGCCCGGCTTAAACTCGCCTGGATGAGGAGAAAGACCGGTCGGGAGATGCTCTTCATAAAGGCCGATCAGGGGACTTTCAGCCCGCTTTCATCGGCCTCGGCCATCGTGGAGGCCTACCGGCTGCTGTCTCAAAACGAGATCGTCTCGATGGCCGTCGACGTGCCGCCGCAGATGGTCAAGAGTACCGCCAAAGTGGAATTCCTCGGCCGCGAGTGCCTCTTCCCGACAGGCCTGATCAATCTCGCCCATCAGTCGAAGGCGCCTGTCATCCCCTTCTTTGTGCTGCGCGACAAAGACCAGATGTGGCGGCAGAAAGTGGTGGTTCAGGAACCGATCACGATGTCCGGCAATGTCAAAGCCGACCTGCAGAAGTGCGTCGACCGGCTCGGTGACATGATCCGGGAACACCCCGAGCATTGGTATGCCTGGGATTCCCTGAGTCTTTTCTGGGCGGATCCTGGAAGGGCCGAAAGCGCGGCCTGAGTCCATCCTGACTTATTTCCCGTACAGCAGATAGCAGGTCCGGCAGGCGGAGGGGAAGTCTTCTCTTTTGACTCCCTCCCGAAACCGCTGGTACTCGGAACTCTCCCAGATATCTTGCAGGTCCTGAGACTTTATGTCACCCAGGACGAGCGATGAGGCCGGGAAAAACTCGCCATTGAAAAAGCGGCTGACATGATGACCGAAATGGCAGCAGGGTGAGATCTTGCCGTCATACGAAAAGTAGACCGACTCGAGCGGCGTAGCCAGGCAGTGGCGGCCGCGCAGCTTTGAGGTAAGCGGATATTCCGAATGCATCATCACCTTGATCCCGGCCTTAAGCGCGCTGGTCGTGAGTTGGGAAATCGCCGCCTCGACTTTTTCCAGACGGCCCTTATCCGCCTTTAACGGGCGCAAGCGGTATTTCAGAAGGCTGCGCTCCCAGTCCCCGGCATTGGAAACGGCGTTCAGGTGCTTCAGATGCAGGACGCGAGAGCCCACGACCACCATCCAAGGGACGAGCAGCTCCAGCTCATCGGCGTTCGACTCCTGCAAGGTACAGGCAATGGCCAGCTCCGTCCGGCTGCCCGTTTGCCGGATCATGTGTGAAAGTCGAGAGATGTTGACCTGGATTCGTTCGAAATTCGAACCTACTCGAATGGCGTTGTAGGTTTCGGGGCGAACCCCATCGACGGAGATCGCCAGCCGGTCCAGCCCGGAATCGAGCAACGACGCGGAATTCCGTTCATTCAACGCCGTCCCGTTCGAGGTCATGCTGGTCAGACAGCCCTTCGCCTTAGCCGCCCGGATCATCTCGAATATGCGGGGATGCAGCAGAGGCTCGCCCCATCCTGTGAAATCGACGGTGTGAGCCAACGGCATGAACTGACAGATGCGCTCATAAGTCTCCGCCGCCATATCGAGCTGGGGATCCTCGCTCGAAAAGCGGGGACACATCTCACAGGCCAGGTTGCACCGGAAGGTCGGCTCCAGGTTAAACGACAAAGATCTCGGGAGCATGCGTCAGTATAGCCCAGCAACCGACCCGGGGTAAGTATCGACGCCTGGAAGCCAGTCTCAATCGGCGGGCTCTCGTCACGTCTTCTCTCGGAGTCCATCATGCCCCTTGGGGCACCGCGATCCCGAAAATTCGGGCAGGCTTTTATCGTGGCCGGACTCTGGAGAGTCCGGCCACGATAAAAGCCGCTCGAATTTCCATGATCGCGGGG
>JBHGBF010000287.1:0-14139 GCA_041946865.1 Acidobacteriota bacterium
CATGGTCACTCTCAACCTAATGGTGCGCGCGCCTCAGATCTATCCAAACCGGGCTTTTCAGGGCTAAGCCACAGCAGGATTTGCCTTTGCAAAAACCCGCCTGAAGGCGGAGCTACGAATGGACAGTGCCATGGATGGTGATAAAGCCCCGGCTGACAAATCGATCAGCATTTTCAACACCTCGCAGCGGAAGGCCGCGTCGCGCTGTTTGGCGAAGCCGGATCTCGCTGCGATGCGGCCCTGTCATGCTTGGGTGGGCCCTTACTCCGTTAATCGGTCACTTGTGTGCCGGCCTCGATCTCATCGGCAATCCGGCCCGCATCGTACAGCTTCCTGAGCGCTTCTGTGATGTAGCCGGTATGCACGGCTACGGCGCGATTCCTGGTGGCGTCATAGACGAAGTTCCCGACCAGGCTCTCGATGTTCCCGTCGAAAACGACGCCCACGATTTCCGCCGCGCGGTTAATTACGGGTGACCCGGAGTTCCCGCCGATGATGTCGTTAGTAGTGACGAAATTGACCGGCGTCGAGAGGTCAAGTCTGTCGCGACGCTGCCAGAACCGCTCGGGCAGAACGAAATCACCCTTGCGGTCAAATGCCTCAGACCGGCCGTAAGTGCCGTAGAGAGTGGTTTTGTACGGGGCAATTGTCCCGTTCATCGGATAGCCCTTGACGGCGCCGTAAGACAGGCGCAGCGTGAATGTCGCGTCTGGATAAGTGCTCTTTCCAAAGACGGCGAACCTGGCTTTTGCGATCTTCTCCGTCGCCGGCGAGAGCACGCTTTCAATGTTCTTCTTGTACCATTCTTCGGCCTCACGCAGCTGGGGCTCAAGCCGGACCATCAGTTGCACCAGCGGATCGGTCGATTTCCTGACTGCTTCTTCGCCCCCTTCGGTCAGGCTCTTGCGGAAAGCGGGGTCCGTAAGCTTCGTTTGTCTGATGACTTTCCTGGCCAGCTCCGCCGGGGTTTGTCCGTTCAGCACGCTCTTCAGGAACGGATCATCCGGGCCGAGCTCCTCGACGGCCATTTGGAGCATTCCGGCCATGATGGCCTCCTCCAAGGCCGGGTAAAGCGGCGCCGGGGAAAAGAGCTGAAAACGGAGCGCGTCCAGGTCGGATTCATGATAGCCATCCAGCCGGTCGGCATCCGGCTTCCTGGTCTCGATCACGTAGAAAACCAGGGTATTGGCCAGGCTGGTCAGATCTGATCGCGTGAAGAGCCTGCGGTAAAAGCGTTGTTTGGCCACCTCGGCGCGCTTAGCCGTCACGCGTTTGATCGTGTCCCAGGCGCCGGCGAACCGCTTCTGCCATTCGGGGTTGGCGGCGATTTTGGCCCGGAAGTCGGCCTCCTCCTTCTTGCGTTGAGCCATCAGCTGCTCGTCCAGCAGGCCCTGGTATTCTCCGTTGTAAGCCTTCTTGGCGTTCTCGTATTCAAAGATCTGGATCAGAGCCTGGCGCTCCTGTTCCGGGCCTTGCTTTCCGTAATCCCGCAGGATCTGAAGGCGGCGGTCGAACATCTTCAGAACCATCGGGTAATGGACATCGCGCAGGAACTCCAACTGGTCATACGTGAACAGCCGATCGGTCGAACCCGGATGCCCGGAGACAAACACCAACTCCCCTTCCGCGGCGCCCTTTGAGTTCCATTTCAAATAGTGAGGGCTCTGGGCGGGCCGGTTGTTTTCATAGGCGCGGAAGAAAGCCATGTCGAGGTCGTAGCGCGGGTAGGTGAAGTTGTCGTAGTCACCGCCGAAATAGGCCGCCTGGCGCTCCGGCGCCATCACCAGCCGGACGTCGGTGTACTTTTTGTAGCGGTATAACCAAAACTCCCCATCGTGATACAGGCTCACGACATTGGACCGGAGCCCGGTCTTGTCGAGGCTCTCCTTCTCGATACGCGCAATCTCCGCCTTGCGGGCCTTCAGCGCGTCCAGTTCGTTCATGGACGGCTTGACCGCGGCACGAACCCGTTCCGTGACGTTCTCCATCGACTGCAGGATGTTCAGCTCCAGATCAGGGCACTTCAGTTCCTCGGCCCGAGCCTGCGCGTAAAAACCAGTTGATACGAGATCCTTCCCGGCCGTCGACAGCTTCTGCAGCTGGCCGACTGCTACGTGATGGTTGGTCAGGATGAGGCCGTTCGGGCTGACAAATGACCCCGAACCACCATCGTTAAACCGGACGCTGGCCAGCCTGATATGGTCCAGCCACGCCTCGGTCGGCGTGAATCGGTAGCGCTCCTTCAGCTGCTTGATCGGGGGATTGTCGAAGGTCCACATGCCTTCATCCGCCCGGAGGTCTGCGGGCACTGCTGCCGTCCCGAGGAGCAGGAGCAGAGCGGGAATTCCTATTCGCATAACTGTCCTTTCTCGTACTCGCTCAGTCAACTTATTTTACCGGAAACGGGGGCAGGGAAGTGGGAACGCCGGGCCGGCCTCGGAGTAAAACGGGCCACACGAAAAGGGACTCAGCCGGCCCGGTGCTGCGAGCTGGGAGGGGCCTCAACTCGCGATGCGATCTGCTTCACCCTCGAACAACTCGAGTTGAGGAGTGGAAGAAACCAGGACAAGACCTTCCACGGCATGCGTTGTCGGCCGAGGATAATTCTCAAACTGAACAGAGGCGACTCGCCCATCCCGACTGACATGCAAAATCACTCCCTGTCGGGTCGGATCCGTTCGCAACGCCACGAGCGCCTTTGCCGCCAACTTCCGGCCGACACCCTTCCCATCTTGCATAAACGGCATTCTCGCAAAAGGGTCTGACATTCTTGGGATTCTTGGGGGCCGGGAAACAAAGCCTCAAGGGAAGCCTCTCTCTGGGCCAAAGATGCTTCCCTGAGACGCTCTCGAGTTCACCTCGACGCTACAAACCGGATACGGCCGAACTTCAGCTTGCCCACACGAAGCACCACTTCCGGCTGGCGGCGCGGGTCAAGCGTCAACGTCGGGTCTTCAACCTTGGTCCCATCGATCGAGACACCGCCGCCTTTGATTAGACGCCGGGCCTCGGACTTTGAAGGGGCAAACCGCACCTGTGCGATCAGATCCGCAACCTGAATTTCGCTGTCGCGGTTAATGGTGAACTGGGCCATTTCTTCGGGCTGCTCCCGGCGCTGAAACACCCGGGAAAAGTGAGCCCGCGCCGCCTCTGCCGCCTCTGTCGAGTGAAAGTCAGCCACGATTCGATAGGCAAGCTCCGCTTTCGCGTCCATCGGGTGGCACGCGCCTGTCTCGACGTCCCGCTTCATCGCTTCGATCCGGGAATAAGGAAGATCAGTCAGCAGTTCGTAGTAGCGCCACATCAGCGAATCGGTAATCGACATGATCTTGCCGTAGATGTCTTCCGGGGGTTCGGCAATGCCGACATAGTTTTTGAGCGACTTGCTCATTTTTTCGACCCCGTCGAGCCCTTCGAGGATCGGCACCATCAGCAGCACCTGGGGCTCAAGGCCGTATTCCCGTTGAATGTCGCGTCCGACCAGCAGATTGAATTTCTGGTCGGTGCCTCCCAGCTCGAAGTCAGCCTCAAGAGCCACGCTGTCGTAAGCCTGGGCCAGCGGGTAAAGCAGCTCGTGAATGGAAATCGGCTGGTTGGCGCTCATCCGTTTGGCGAATTCGTCACGCTCCAGCATACGCGCCACCGTGTATTTGGCGCACAGCCTCACCCACTGCTCGGAAGTCAGGGCCGCAAGCCAGCGGCTGTTGAAGTCCACAACCGTCTTGACCGGGTCCAGGATCTTGAAGACCTGCTTCTTGTAAGTCTCGGCGTTCTCGAGGACAGCCTCGCGCGACAGCGGCGGCCGGGTCTTGTTCCGGCCGGTCGGGTCACCGATCAAGCCGGTGAAATCACCGATCAGGAAGATCACCCTGTGGCCGAGGTCCTCAAAGTGTTTCATCTTCCGGAGGAGGACGGTGTGCCCCAAGTGAAGGTCCGGGGCCGTAGGATCGAAGCCGACCTTCACGGTCAGCGGCTTGCCGGTTCGATGGGATTTCTCGAGCTTCTTCCGCAGTTCTTCCTCGTTGATGACGTCGGCCGCTCCCTTCAGGAGGTACGCCATCTGGTCGTCGATTGTCATGTCGTTTGATTTCATCAGAAACGGCTATTATGACGTCAGGCTGGGGGAACTGACAAGTCGAGCAATAACCGAGGGGTAACCGCTCAGTTTTCTACGAGCGGCAGGCGCTTTTGGAGTTCATCATGCCCCTTGCGCACCCGGATAGTGGAAACGAGCGCCGCGTCATCTTCTTCGTGAACGATCGCGCCGTCTGGATGTTTTCTTCGAGGTTTTGCATCCCGACGTGCCCGATGACCGCCGACGCCACGCCATCCTGACTCCAGACGTATTGGAGCAACTCCGGCACGGTTCCAGACTGCTCGACACCCCGGATGACCTTCATCGCAATCACACCGACGTTCTTTTCTCGCGCCACGGGCAGGGCTATTTTGGCGAAGTTGCCGTACTTGGTGGCGTTCATCGCCAGGATGCAGGCGTCGACTGGAAGCTTCTCCAGCATTTCCTTCGATTTCTCGGCGCTGTTCATGCTGGAGAACCCGATGAACCGGACTGTCTTGGCTTCCTTCAGACGGATCAGCTCCTTGTACAGCCCTTTCTCCAGCGCGGCGATGTCCTCTGATGCCTCGATGCTGTGGATGAGCAGCAGGTCCAGGTAATCGGTCTTGAGACGTTTCATGCTGGTCTCGAATTCCTTCATGCCGGCGTTTACGTCTCTCGTTTCGATCTTGGTCGACAGAATGATGTCCTTGCGGTACTTGGGCAGGATCTGCCCGAGCAGCTCCTCGCTGCTCGTGGCGCTGGCCCATTTGTAGCCGGCCGATGTGTCGAACAGGTTAATGCCCTCCTGAATCGCCTTTTCGATCATCGGCTGCCAGACGCCGTCTTTGTTCTTCAGGAAATTTGATCCGCCTCCAAAAGCGAGAATCGAAACCTCGAGCCCGGTCTTTCCCAGGACTCGTTTCGGCATGCTCCCTGCGCCTGCCACTGTGTGGGACAGAGACCCGATAGCACCCAGGCCCACGGCCGAGTGCTGCAGGAAACTGCGACGTGAGAGTGTGGGTTTCATTTATGGCTTCCTTTCTTCCACGGCTGACCCCCTGCCCGGTATGTATTTGGCTGAAACGCCGTGAATCACGTTTCCGGCCGATTGATGCTTGCTCGGAATGTAGCTCGCCACCGCCGTATCTTCCGCTGCCGCGCCGCCGATGGCGATTTTGCCCTTATAGAGGATATTGAAGTTCTCGACGATGTGGGCCTCGACGCAATACACGTAGGTGCCGGCCGGGATTCCTCGGGCTTTGCAGTCGACTTCCAGCGCGTGGCTGCCGATGGGAGGAGTCGGCTTAGCGATAGCGTCGTATTCGGCTTCCGCAGCCTTGTCCCATCCTGCGATCTTGCTCCAATCGGGGCATATCGTCGGATCGTTGAAGCCGCCGTAAGCCAGGTATTCGCTGATGAACAGCGATTGGACGAACTCGCCGCTCTCCTTTTCCAGCCAGATCGCGATCTGGTAAGAAGGCTCCAGACCCTGAGCCGAAGAAAACGTATAGTCAATCTGAAGTGTGCCGTCCGCGGGATCTGCGGCCAGGCTGAAAACAGGGGCAGCAGCCAAGACTGCGAGAATAACTGGCTTGCAGGGGAGGCTGGGCGTAAGCATGGGGGAAGATTTATAACAGGGATTGTAGAAAAAGTAAACGAGCGGGAAGCCAGAGCACACGGTGAATTTGTTCTTGCACGCTCAGCCCGTGTTCTGCCCCCTGCGCGTCAAGCGCTTCAGCAGGCTTCGGAACAAATCAACCCCGAGCCAGAGCAGGCCAGAGCAGCCTCGGGTGTGATTCAAACCCGTTGGAGGCTCCGTTTTGGATATGCAGTGCGGTGATATGTGTACGTATTTTCGTAATCTCGACGTCCGGTCGCAAGAACAAAGGAAGCCAGCGGACATCAGCGAGCCAGGGAAAGGTCTTAAGGCCTGAAAGGCCGGCACTTATCAGCCCAGGGCGAAGCGCTTTTGGCGCAGCCTTGGGTCGGCGGTCGAGGGGGTGCGGACCAGCCCTGAAAGGGCGCAAGCACTCCCGCCGCGGTCAGCCGGCCAGCCTGTCCGGGTCCCCGCCTATTCGCTCGTGTACTGTGCGGGCAAGGGCATCTTCCATGATCGCGCTCAAATCGAGCTGTTCTTCGATTCTGGCGACAAAATCCGGCGTTGCACGGGTTTCGGGGTGCTTGGGGACAAAAAGCGAGCAACAGTCGACATCGGCGATGGTCGAGATTTCGAACGTGCCCAGGCTGCGCGCCTTGGTGATGATCTCTTCCTTGTCGTCTCCTATTAAAGGACGAAGCACGGGCAACTGGGCCACGGATCCGACCGTGTACAGGTTCTCAAGAGTCTGCGAGGCCACCTGGCCGATGCTGTCCCCGGTGACCAGTGCCAGAGCCCCTTTCTTGCGGGCGATTTTCTCAGCCAGTCGAACCATGAGTCGCCGGTACAGGATGACGCGGGTTTCAGGCGGCGTATAGGCAACGACTTGCCGCTGCGCTTCGGCGAACGGGACGAGGTAGAGATCGGAACCTAGCTGGTACTGATCCAGGATACCGACCAGGCGCCGGACCTTGTCCTGGGCTTCCAGCGTCGTATGCGGAAAGCTGTGGAAGTGCACGAAAACCGCCCGGCAGCCGCGCTTCATGATTTTGTATGCCGCGACGGGCGAATCGATTCCGCCCGACAGCAGGACGACCGCCTTCCCGGACGATCCGACCGGTAATCCTCCCACACCCTGAAATTTGTCGAAATAAATGAGGGCCAGCCTGTCGGCAAGCTCCACATAGCAGGTCAGGTCCGGATCCTCGAGCCGAACTCGCCGTCCGGATTTCCGGGCCAGGAATTCGCCCAGCTGTTCGTTCACCTGCTGGGAGTTAAGCGGAAAGTCCTTGTTGGAACGGCGGGTGCGGACACAGAAAGTCTTGAATTCGCGATCCCGAATCAGCGACCACGCTGTCACGGCGATGGTGTCGAGATCCTGCTCGACCTTCCACGCCGGCGAGGCCGAAACCAGGCCGAAGACTTTCTGCAGCCGAACCGCGATCTCGCCAACAGGCGAATCGTCAAGCAGCTCAACCAGGATGCGGCCGGGCATTCGCCGAACCTCGCGGTGCGGCAGGCCTCTCAGGGCGGCTCGGATGTTCTGCACCAGCAGCTTCTCGAAGAACGAGCGGTTGGCCTTCTTGAGGCTGATTTCGTGGTAGTGACAGACGAAACAGCGGGTCATGATGCGGTTGAAATCATTCGGAAGGACGCCTCGAAAGGGAAGGCCCTCACTTAATCTTCTCGACGATCATGGTTACTTCTTTCACATCGCCTTTCATCTTGTAGTAGACGTGAACGTACGCCCCCGGCTGGAAGTCGCTGCCTTTGATCGAAGCATCGGTGAGCACAAAAGCTTCTTCGCGCTTCTTGTCGCTTTCAATCACCACGCGCTCGGTCGTGATGCTTTTCACTGTTCCGTAAACGTCAAAAGTCCTCTCTTCTATGGGCTTTGGCTTTGTCCAAAGTCTCCAAAAACAGCCGGTCTGACCAACGAGAGCAAGCGACAGGGCTACCAGGATCAATCGATAAGCACGATTCATCCGAGTGATTGAGGGGCGACTGTTACGAGCGCGGGCGCTGGCGACAGCGGGGATCAATCGATAAGCACGATTCATCCGAGTGATTGTATCCGCTGAATCCTCACAACCTCAACTTCGTTTTCCAGTTGGTGGTAACCGCTCAGTTTTCTGCGAGCGAAGCGGCAGGCGCCTTTGGAGTTCATCATGCCCGGTTCGAAATGGCTGCGATGTAGTCGAAATCGTCCAGGTTCAATGAGCTGAGAGACTGGGGATGATCCTCGGAGATGTCGACAGCCGCCTCGTTCATCGCCCAGATGATGTAGGCGCTGGGGGGCTTGGGGTTAGGGCAGGCGCTCTCGACTTCGATCGCCTGTCCGGCATAGTAACGGGCAAAACCTTTCGCGATAAGGCTGCGGGCGCCGGTCACCGGGCTGATGAACAGAATTTTCGGCTTCGCCATGGGGAAAGCATAACAAAGCAGCGCAAAGCTTCACAGAGCACTGCACCTGAACGTTCAAGGAGTCTTTCAGTAGTTCGCTTTCGCTTTGCGGCTCGGTATTTCACGCCTGCCTCCTTTACAATAGGAGCCATGGTTCGGAACAGAACTGCTTTCCTGATTCTTCTTGTCACATCCTATTTGTCGTTTCTCGAGGTCGCTGCCCAGGCCGTCTGGCAAATACCCAAGAAGCCGGCGGCAATTCAGGTCGACGGGTTCCTTCAGGAATGGGACGCGGTGGCGGGAATCACGCTTCAGTCCGGGGCGCCCGACGTTCGATCCGATTCGGTGACCCAGGCCGATGACGTGAGCGTCGTCGCCAAGGCCGCTTGGGACGAGGACAATCTCTGGATTGCGCTCGAATGGAAGGACAACACCTGGGATGTGGAGCAGGTTCTCCGCCAGCAGGCGGTCTGGGTGACGCCTCAGCAGCAGAGGCGGGAACGCATGCTGTTCTACGACTACCTGAAGGTCCAGATGATCGACCCCGAGTTTGACTACCTGCTCTGGCTGTCTCCCCGCATCGAGAACCGTGGACCATTCTACTGGAGCCGGTTGCTCAGCGGGGCGAAGCGGATGGAAAGGGCCACTTCTCCTCCCGCGATCAGTGCGCGACAACGGGGCGGCGCGGCTACCGTTGAAATCCTGTTGCCGTGGCGGGAGCTGCACATCAAGCCCAAAGCGGGCAAGAGTCTGCCGCTCAGCCTCGTCATCGCCGACAGCGACCTCCCCGGGAAACCTTTGGAGCTGAAACTCTCACAGCTGAAAAGCCTCGTCTGGGACGGAGCGATCCGGCTGGTGGAGTGATAACTTTAGTCTGGCCCACGCATCTATAGGAAAAGTCATGCCTGTCTCTACTGGCCGACTTGCTTTGATCACCGTTGCCGCTTTGGCGCTTGGCCAGGTTCCCAGTCCGCAACCGGCCGGGCCTCCCGATCCTGCGGCAGAGAGAGTCGAGAGAATGCTTGCCGAGCTCGAAGCCCGCGAAAACTCGCAAGACCGGGAGAAACGGACGTACATCCTCGCCGAATCGGACTTGAACGCCTATCTGGCCGCCAAGATCCAGGAAAGGCCGCGAAAAGATGTGGAGAGCCTGAGAATCCAGATGAAAGAGGCCGTCTTCACAACCTTCCTCAAGGTAGACTTCGACCAGGTCGAGATTAAAGGCGATTCGATGACTGTGGGTCTCCTCAAGGCATTGCTGCGTGGGAAACAGACGATCGAATTCGACGGCCGCCTGCAGACCGAGAACGGGAAGGGGACCTACGCGGTCGAACGGGCGACACTCAATGGCTTGCCGTTGCCCCCGAGCCTGGTCAATTCAATCCTGAGCGCTGTTGGCCGCAGGCAGGACCCGCCTTTTGACCCCATGGAGCCGTTTGAGCTCCCTTACGGGATCAAGAGGGTAAAAGTGGAACCCGGCAAAGCCAGATTGGAAACGTAAGCCCCCAGGGGCGCGCACGCATCCAGCCTGCTCGGGCGCCAGCCCAACCGCTTGTCCTGCGCGCAAGCAGCCGGGATGCCACGCTCTCAGGCAGTCAGTTCACCGGCACCACATAGAACTTATCTAACATTTCTCCTTCGACCCAGTCGACCGAGTATCCGACCTGTGGCAGCACCGGGAAGATCTCGGACAAGTCGACGTAGAGAAAGAAGCCTTGGTTGAATCGAAGATGTGCCTGGACCCGGCGAAAGGGCAGGGATTGGGCGATACTTCGGTCAAGACCTGAAAAGCAGCGCAGCGTCTTGCGTAACCCCTCCTCGGTGTTCGAGACGAGGAGAAACCCGGGCATCCTGGCCCTGAAGAGCGATCTTCCGCCCGTCTTTTTGTAGTACGCCTTGATCGGTCCCTCCTCCGCGACGAGGGCCTCGGAGCCACCCAGGAGTTTGATGGCCAGCAGCTCGGCCCTCAGCTCGACCAGTTCCGCATGGAAGGGTTTAGGTACCAGCACCAGGGTGAACTGCGGCTTCCAGGCGCCTTTCGTCTGACTGACACTATGGACCAGGATCCAGGCCATCTCGAGATCTGTCTGAAGAAGACTTTCAATCTCCCCGCGGACGTCCGACGGTATGCGCCGTCGCAAGGCCTCGACGTCGATGTCGATCCATTGCCTGAGCCTCGCGTCCTCGAGAAAGTCGAGACTCGGGGGTGGCTCGCGGATGACCAGCAGCGCCAGAACGTCACTTGGCACCAGCCGTTCAAAACGGTATCCTGAGCTTGGCAGCGAACGTAAGAGAAGGCTGACGCTGAGGACCAGCATTCCCGTAAAGGCAAGTGCGACGCGCATTAAGTACCAGTATGCTACCATACGTTCTTCTGTCGGACAGGTGGGAAAAGCCGTATGGACGTGAAGGTGCTTGAGAGCAGGCTTAAATCGATCCAGGACGTCCAGGAGCGGCTCGATCTGCTGGACGCTCTGGCTGATCACTACTACGACGAAGACGATTACCAGAAGGCGCTGAAGTTTTACAATGAAGCCCGGGGACTGGCCGCCCCAGGGAACGCCAAGGCCTATTACACCGCCCAGTTCGGTATCTGCCACTACCTCCTTCACAACGACCGCGAAGCCCGGGAGGCCCTGCTGGCCGCGCAGGCGATGTCCAATCCGACGGGGCCCGACTTTTCGCCGGAGATCCATGGTCTGCTTCATTACTTCCTGGGTTCCCTGTTGGAGTACGAGGGGAAAAACGAGGGCTCCCTGGAAGCCCGGCTGGAAGCGCTCAAGTATTTCGAGCATCTGCATCCGGAGGCACAATGGATGCTCCTGGCCGGCCTCAGTCGCAACTACGAGGAATTCGGAGACAACCGAAAAGCCATTGAATACAGTACTCAGGCGATTTCGTTGATCAGCGAGCAGGACCCCGAACTGGCTTACCTGTACGAGAGCCTGGGCCATAACCACTACGAAATGGAGGAGTTCGACAAGGCCCTGGCTTATTTCTCACGGGTCTTGGAAGTCGACCCCGAATTCGAGCGTAAAGACGACATTTACTTCGCGATCGGCCTCTGCTACCAGCGCCTGACCGATTACAAGACCGCCATGGAGTGCTACACCAAGCTTCTCGAAGCCAAGAAGCTGGTTCGAAGACCCCAGGAATCCCTGGCCTGGTTGTACGGGGAGATTGCCTATTGCCATTATCAGCTCAGCGAGCACGAAGACACGCTGAAGGCCATCGAAGAGGCCTTGCGGGAAACGATCGAGAAAAAAGAAGAGCTGGCCGAACTGCGCAGTTTCCTGACAGACAGCTATCAGGCCCTGGGCCGGTACCAGGACGCGGTCCGCGAGGGCGAGAAGACCCTGAAGATCAGCCGCCAGTTTCCGTCCCTGGACTTGATGCTTCCCAACCTGGCCCTCAGTTACTACCACCTGGGGAATATCGAGCAGTTCAAGTTCTACCGGAACTGGTGCAACCGTGATTTCCCTGACCGTAGCTGGACCAGGCAGCTGAACAAGCTGAAGGCGTGAATGTCCTGTCACCGGCGCCAGCCAGTCTCCCGATCGCGAACGCGGGACAGGCAGGATGCCGCCTTTTGACCACTCTTTCACCCGTCAGGCCGCTCGGTTAACATTTTCCTGTGGTGACTCAACGACTTGGCCCGGATGCGCTCAGGGCGGTCCCCGAAAAGCTGATCAATGGCGGGCTGACTATCGTCAAAACTCTGTCTGCGGCGAGGCATCAGGCGCTTTTCGCCGGAGGAGTGGTACGTGATCTGGTCCTGAAACGCCCGATCTCGGATATAGATGTCGCCACCTCGGCTCTCCCGCACGAAGTCGAGGCCCTCTTCAGCCACACGGTCGCCGTCGGGAAGCAGTTCGGCGTGATGATCGTCATTCTCGATGATATCCACTACGAGGTTGCCACGTTTCGGGCGGAGGCCGGATACTTGGATAGCCGCCACCCCAGCTCGGTTCGTTTTACGGGGGCTGAAGAAGATGCCGGACGAAGGGACTTCACCGTAAACGCGCTTTTTCTCGATCCCCTGACCCGAAAGATCATCGATTACGCCGGTGGGCTTGAAGATCTGAAGCGACGCCTGATTCGAACCGTCGGAGACCCGGCCGCGCGGCTGGAAGAGGACAAGCTGCGCATCCTGCGGGCCGTACGTTTCGCCTGCCAGCTGGGTTTTGACATCGACTCCGGCACGTGGGCGGAGGTGAAGCGCCGGGCGGGCGAGCTTCTCCGAGTAAGCTGGGAAAGGATCCGGGACGAGCTGATCAAGATCTTGACCGGGCCCGCGCCGGCCAGGGGACTCGATCTGCTCTCCGATTCCGGAATCCTCGACGTGATCCTCCCGGAAGTCGCAGCCATGCGCGGCGTCCCTCAGCCCCCGGAGTTCCACCCGGAAGGGGACGTGTTCGTGCATACGCGACTGATGTTCGAGACCGCCGGTCAGGTGGCCGATCCCATCCTGGCGCTGGCGATCCTGCTTCACGATGTCGGTAAGCCGCCGACACTGACGGTGCGGGACCGGATCCGTTTCGACGGGCACGACCAGAAAGGGGCTGAGCTCGCGGAAGCCATCGGCCGCCGTCTACGGCTTCCGGGCGAGCAGATCGAAGAGGTGACGGAACTCGTGCGCGAGCACCTGCGGTTTATCCCCGTGCAGGAGATGCGGGAGAGCACGCTGAAGCGGTTCCTGCGCAAAGAGAACGTCGAGAAACACCTCGAGCTCCACCGGCTCGACTGCCTGGCGAGCCATGGGGATCTCACGAGCTACGACTTCTGCCGGGCGAAGCTTGCCGAATTCAGCAAGGAAGCGATGCGCCCGGCGCCGCTGCTTAACGGTTACGACCTGATTGCCCTGGGACTGGCGCCCGGGCCGCTTTTTTCCGAAATCCTTGCAAAGCTTGAGGATCTGCAACTGGAAGGGAAGATCCTGAGCCGGGATCAGGCGCTCGAATGGGTCAGAAATCACTTCCTTTCCTGATCTTCGGCAGGGGTTGCATATAGTTTCATGCTTACCCCCTTTTGCTGGCTCGTGGTTAGTGATATAAGAAAACTCCTATGAAGCAGAGACTATTTTGGGTGTTTCTCTTACTTACAGTCATGGTACCGGCAGGCTGTTCCAAGACCGAAGAGCAGCCCGCCGCAGAGCAGCAGGCGGTAGTCGAGGAAGGGCCGGCCAAGCCAAAAGTCGGTGACATGATCCTGATTCCGGCGGGTGAGTTCATCATGGGGAACGACAAGGACAAGTTCGCGTCCCCTCAGCATAAAGACACTCTTCCTGCTTACTACATCGACGCTTACGAGGTCACTTTCGGTCAGTGGATCGAGTTTGTGACGAAGAGCGGCCATAACGAGGAGAGCGACTGGCGTTCGTTTTACACAGTCGGCAAGGAAAACTTCCCAGTCGCGAACATAACCCTGGACGACGCCAAGGCTTATGCGAAATGGGCCGGCAAGAGAATCCCGACCGAAGAGGAATGGGAAAAAGCGGCCCGCGGTACGGAGGGCTTCCTCTACCCCTGGGGGAATACCTGGGATCCCACCAAGTCGAACTGCGGTGAGTACGGCATGCGGAATACCGTGGAGGTGGGCCAGATGGAGCTGGACAAGAGCCCGTTCGGTGTGTACGACATGATGGGCAACGTCCAGGAATGGACGGCTGACGAGTTGAAGCCGTATAAGGGCAACAAGTACGCCGATGACGAAAGCTTCAAACGCGGCTATCGCGTGGTGCGCGGCGGCTCGTTTGTCATGTATCCCAGCAAGGGCGGCGGGATGTTCACTTACACCCGGAGCGGCTATTTCCCGAAGGCACAATACGGCTTGGGGTTCCGTTGCGTCAAGGACGCCGAACCTCCCAAGACCACTTCGAATCCGGAGCCGAAGTTACTTGCCCTGCTGTTCCCGAAGCTCACCGAGCTGCAGGCGAGATAAGGGGCCACGGCCCCACTGAGGAGACACTATAAGCGGCGGGTGTGGGGGCAAGCCGCTGCAATGGTTCAGGGGCTTTTGAGGCTGTAACCGCTCAGTTTTTTGTTCGGAGTGTGGCAGCAACGAGGAGAGAGGCCGGTGCTTT
>JBHGBF010000288.1:0-6544 GCA_041946865.1 Acidobacteriota bacterium
ATCGAATTCGACTACTGCTGCGTCCATGCCGCCTTTGCCCTGCGCGACGAGGGTTACACCTCGATCATGGTGAACTGCAACCCGGAGACGGTTTCGACCGACTACGACACCTCAGACAAGCTGTACTTCGAGCCGCTCACCATCGAGGACGTGCTGGCCATCTACGAAAAGGAGAAACCGGAGGGAGTCATTGTCCAGTTCGGCGGGCAGACCCCTCTGAATCTGGCGGCAGACCTGGCCGCGGCCGGCGTCAAGATCCTCGGCACCAGCCCCGAGATGATCGATCTGGCCGAAGATCGGGACCGGTTCCGCCAGATCATGCGCGACCTCGGCATTCCACAGCCGGATTCCGGCATGGCTGCCAATCTCGAGGAGGCCTTGGCAATTGCCGAACAGATCGGCTATCCGCTGATCGTCCGGCCCTCCTACGTGCTGGGCGGGCGCGGCATGGAGATCGTACATGACGAAGAGATGCTGCGCGAGTATGTGACGGCAGCCGTGGAAATTTCACCGACCCGGCCGATCCTGATCGAGCAGTTCCTGGAAAACGCGATCGAAGCCGAAGCCGACGCCATCGCCGACGGCACCGACGCATTCGTCCCGGCCGTCATGGAGCATATCGAGCCGGCCGGAGTTCACTCCGGCGACTCGGCTTGCGTGATTCCGCCGGTCACCATTCCGCAGCGTCATGTCGACACCATCATCGAGTACACGAAGCTGATCGCCGTAAAATTCAATGTCGTCGGGCTGATGAATATCCAGTATGCCATCGCCGGCGATGTGGTTTACATTCTGGAGGCCAATCCGAGAGCCAGCCGAACGGTTCCGCTGGTCAGCAAGGTCTGCAACATTCCTATGGCGCGGCTGGGCACGCAGGTCATGCTCGGCCGGCGCATCGCCGAACTGAAGCTCGAGAATCGCCCGATCCGGCACTACGGAGTCAAGGAGCCGGTGTTCCCCTTTAACATGTTTCCGGAAGTCGACCCGGTGCTCGGACCCGAGATGCGTTCCACCGGTGAGGTGCTCGGAATGGCGGGCAATCCCGGGCTGGCCTACTGGAAGGCCAAAGATGCGGCCAGGCAGTGTCTCCCGCTGGAAGGCTCCGTGCTCATCACCGTCGCGCCTCCGGATCGTCCCGGCGCCTTCGAGGCGGCAAGGCGCTTTGCGGCCCTCGGCTTTACCGTTTATGCCACCAAAGGCACCCGGGCGTATCTGGCCAGGCATGGCGTGAAGTCCAAGCCGATCCTGAAAATGCACGAGGGGAGACCCAATATTGCCGATGCCATCAAGAACGGCGAGCTGCAGCTCGTGGTGAATACACCTGCGGGCAAGATGAGCGCCCATGACGATTCCTACATCAGAAAGGCGGCGATCAAGTACAAGGTCCCCTACCTGGCGACCACGGCTGCGGCCATCGCTGCCGCCAACGGCATTGCCGCGCAACGGGAAGGCCGCGGCGGCGTCAAAAGCCTGCAGGATTATCATGCCGAGATTTAGTCGACCCCCAGTCGTCAACTGAAAGCAGACGGCAGACGACTGAGAGCGGACGACCGACAGGGTGGCGACAACGCCTCAGTCGTCAGTCGTCCCGTTGTCACCCGTCGGCGTTATCTTCCCTCACAAGATCGGGAAACAGGGGAGGCGGGAGTGAATCAGCTGGGTTTCGACAACGAGAAGTATCTGCAGGAGCAGACCCGCGCCATCCAGGAGCGGATGGAGCGTTTCGGGCGAAAACTGTATCTCGAATTCGGCGGCAAGCTCATCTATGACTACCACGCCGCTCGTGTCCTCCCGGGGTTTGATCCGAATATCAAGATCCGCTTGTTGCAGCAGGTCAAGGACCAGGCGGAGATCATCCTTTGCATTTACGCGGGGGACATCGAGCGCAAGAAGATCCGGGCAGACTTCGGCATCACTTACGACTCGGATGCCCTGAAGCTGATTGACGACTTGCGGGAATGGGGACTGGACGTGTGCGCGGTCGTTATCACCCGCTACGAGGGCCAGCCTTCGGCCGCGCTTTTCAAGAACAAACTCGAGCGCAGAGGCGTGTGCGTGCATACGCACCGCGCGACTCGGGGCTACCCGACCGATATCGACCTGATCGTCAGCGAGCAGGGGTACGGAGCGAACTCCTTCATCGAAACACACAAACCGCTGGTGGTGGTGACGGGTCCGGGCCCGGGGAGCGGGAAGCTCGCCACTTGCCTTTCGCAGCTTTACGCGGAACATAGACGAGGGATTCACGCAGGGTATGCCAAGTTCGAGACCTTCCCGATCTGGAACCTTCCGCTTAAGCACCCGGTGAATGTCGCTTACGAAGCCGCGACCGCGGACCTTGCCGACGTGAACTTGATCGACCCGTTTCACCTGGAAGCTTACGGGGAGACAGCGGTGAACTACAACCGGGACATTCAAGCCTACCCCCTCCTGACCCGGATCCTCGGCCGCATTGCCGGAGGAACGTCGCCCTACAAATCGCCGACCGACATGGGGGTTAACCGGGCAGGCTTCGGGATTGCGGATGATTCAGCCGTCCGACAGGCGGCCACCCAGGAAGTGATTCGCCGCTACTTTCGCTACACCTGTGAATACGCGGTTGGACTGGCCCCCAAGGAGACCGTCCAGCGGGCCGAGCTTCTCATGGAAGAGCTGGAGGTCAGCGCCGGCGACCGCCCGGTCGTGGAGCCGGCCCGGCGCGCGGCCGCCGAGGCCGAGGCAAAACGAAACGGAAAGGGGAACGAGGGGATTTTCTGCGGCGCCGCGTTGGCGCTCGCCGACGGGCGCGTGGTTACCGGCAAGAATTCGCCCCTTCTGCACGCTTCCTCGAGCCTGCTTCTGAACGCTCTCAAGACCCTGGCCGATATTCCCGATCGGATCGCGCTGCTCGCGCCCAGCATTATCGATTCGATCACAAGTTTGAAGAAGCACCTGGGCACGACGTCAGCCAGCCTCGACGTCGAGGAAACCCTGATCGCACTCGGCATCAGCGCCACGCAGAACCCGGTAGCCCAGCTGGCGATGGAAAAGCTCGGAGATCTGCGGGGCTGCGAGATGCATCTGACGCACATGCCGACGCCGGGAGATGACGCCGGGCTGCGCCGCTTGGGGCTCAACTTGACCAGCGACCCGAACTTCGCGACCAAAAGCCTGTTTATTGCGTAGTTGACCCCGTTACAACGGGCATGGGCCGTAGGTGGACTGGCTCGAAACCAGCTCCTCGGTCTGCACGTCAACCACGTAGATCCATATCGAGCAAAATCGTTTGCTCCATAAACCACAGCCAGGCCCAGGTTCTCGTCCGAGACGATCCCAGGGCTGCGCCGCTGGTGTTTCCGAAATTGACGGGAAAGACCGCGTACGATTGTCCGTCGTCGGGGCTGGTGACAACCCCGCCGTGCCTGGTCAGGACCACTTTCCGGGTGCCCAATGAGGCTTCGGTCAGGATCCGGTCAGGAAATGAAAAAGGCACTTTGCCGGGAATACTCAGGCCGCGCGGCAGGCTGAACGTCAGCCACGGGCGATCGGGGCCTGGATCGGGAAGCCCTTTCGGGTCGGTGTCGGTGAAGGCGTTGAGGGCCAGAATCACGAACGGTGTCTCGGTCTGGGCCTGGACGAAGAGCGTTCTCAGCCTGGATTCGCCCACAAAGCGCTCCGCGCCGCAGACTGCCGCTGCGTTTCCCGACGTTATTGACAGCACTCTTGTGTCAGGCGGGGCTCGGGAGATGGGCGGGTCACCCCCGGTATTGCAGTGATCCCAAGCGCCGCCGGATGCGGACCTTAAGCACTCTTTCCATGAGTAAAGTCAGCAGCACCAGCGCCAACAGCAGCGCTCCGGTCAGGATCGGGCTGGGATAGACCAGAACGAAGACGCCCGAAAGCAGGCCGAGCGTCAGGATCGGCATCATCATCATAATCAGGATCATGCGCGCCGAGCGTTCCCCCTTTTTGACCGGCCTTGAGAACGGCACTTCCGGGGCCACGAAGACCGAAAGCTGCAGAACCAGGTGGGCCAGCAGGGCGAGGACCACGAGCTGAACGGCGGCATGCCACAACGCCGCGTAAAAGTAGCAGAACAGGATCCCGATCAGCAAAAGATAGGGCAGCAGGAAGTAGACCACCACGAAGTTCTTGGCCGCGAGCACCAGCCGGTCACGCTCGAGCGGAGACGCGAAAAAAATCCAGGACGCCTGATAGTGATCGCTGCTCCCCAGGTTGGTCTGGAGCATGAGCGGGAACAGCACGCCTCCCAGATAGACCAGCGCCGAAGTGCCGAATCCCTTCATGCCGGCGAGGAAGGGATCCGGAATCGGCCCCGAGGAGAGTGCCAAAAAAACGTAAAAGACGGTCAGCGGAAGGATGCTCAGCACCGAAAGCCGGAACTTCTGGTCGTAGCGAAACTGGCTGCGAATCAGCAGCGCCACCGCCCTCGGTTCGCCGGCCCGGAACAAAAAGCCGATTGAGCGCGTCCGGATTGATTCCCGCCCGGCAACCACTTCCTCCGTCCGGGCGCGCAACGCTCCCAGTCGCCGCGAGTAATCCAGCGAAAGGTTGCCGACTGCGTACCCGAGAAGAAGGCCGATCACGACGAGGGAAGCCAGCGCCGGCGCCAAAGTCGTCACCTGGACTTCCCCCAGGCCCAGCCGCAGATAACTCGCGTACCAGGCAGGGGGAAACAGGAGAAGCCAGGGACGTTCCTCCGGAGTCAGCCCGGCCTCCAGGCTGCCGGTCTCAAAAATCCTCGGCAGGAACGCGTAGCTTCCGAAAACGACGAACGAGGTCACCAGTTGCACGTACGAAAGCGCGCGCCGCAGCCGGTTGGGATGGAAGCACGAGAGCATCGCGGCGTAGAGAACAATCATGAACAGAGCCGCCGACGCCGCGGCGGTGAAGAAAGCCGCAAACGCCGCCAGCCCGAGAAGCGGCCTGAAACCGAGGGTGAAAAAGTAGGCGCCGATCGGCAAGACCGCCATCGCCGCGGTCATCACGCCGACGTAGAAGAAGACATTCGTAAGCCGGGAGACGAAGAAAGTGCGCGACGACACGGGCCGATAGCCGAGAATCTCGTAGTCATCCGGCGACACCACCACGGAGTTGTACTCGACCAGAACCACAGAGCCGATCATGAACATGATGTAAGCCGACAGCACCGTCGAGGTCAGGAAGACGTTCTTGTTGATGAGGGCAAAGCCGGCCAGGAAGATGCCCGTGAAAACGTAGAAGATGACCAGGGAAACCAGGTGGCTGGAAGGTTTTCCTCTGTCCTCCTGGCCCAGCACGCCGCTCATGGCGCCGACCCGGAAGTCGAGTTTGAGCGAGATGACGCTCAAGGCCCGCCACTGCACATAGTCGATATCCAGGCGGTCAAACAGCCGGCGCAGCATCAGGCTTTTTCCAGTGCCGCCAGAAACTCAGCGGTCGATTCCGCGGCGTCCTGCACCCCGGTCAACTGCCCGAAAGCCTCTTCCAGAGTGGATGCACCGGCAGTTTGAATGATCTCCTGCGGTGTACCTTCGACAATCTTGCGGCCCTCGTTGATGATGGCTATCCGGGTACAAACTCTTTCCACGACATCCAGGATGTGCGAGCAGAAAAAGACGGCCTTTCCCTGCGTCGCCATCTGCTTGAGCAGCGCCTTCACCAGCATGGCGGCGTTCGCGTCAAGGCCGTTCAGAGGCTCATCAAGAAAAAGAACCTCGGGTTTCGTAATAAGAGCCGCAGACAGCGCGACTTTCTGCTTCATGCCTTTGGAGAACTCGGTCATCCGCTGAGCACGGTTCTCCAACAGATGAAACAGGCCCAGCAGTTCGTCAATCCGAGTAGCGGCAACCCGGGGAGGAATATGATGGAGGCAGGCCACCAGCTCCAGGTACTCAGCAGGGCTGAGGTTTTCGTATAACGCCCCATTTTCCGGAAGATACCCCAGCCGCTTCTTCACTTCCAGGGGCTCGCCGGCCACATCAAAACCTGCCACCCGAGCCGTACCGCGGGTCGGCTCGAGCAGCCCGGTCAGGATTTTCACGGTGGTCGATTTCCCCGCGCCATTCGGTCCCAGGAAGCCGAAGATCTCTCCAGGCCGGATGTCGAGATTCAAGTCCCACAGAGCGACCTTTCCGCCGAAAAGCCTGGTCAGCCCGCGCGTCTGGATCATTGGGGACATTATACCCGGCGGCAAGGAACCACCTGGAGACGCGTTACAGGGCCCCGCACGGTTGCGGAGCCCTGTGCCTCCAGCCCCACCGGCGCCGCCTCGGCCGCGCGCTCCTGTGCGGCAACGCGCGGACCAAAGCAACAGAGCCGCACTCGGTTGCGGGGCCGAAGGCTCAGTTCTTCTTCCGTTTATCGATGAGCACGCCCAAAGCGAGAGTCGCGGCCAGGAGGATGACGGTTCCGGCGCCAGCAGCCAAATCACGAAGAACGCTCCATTCCATGATCGAATCTTACCTCGCCTGATTAGATTCATTTTTTGGCCAAAAGGTTTCGACCACGGGTAACCGCTCAGTTTTCTGCGAGCGAAGCGGCAGGCGCTTTTGGAGTTCATCAT
>JBHGBF010000289.1:0-6396 GCA_041946865.1 Acidobacteriota bacterium
TCGCTTCCTGGGGCAAAGCCGGGCGAAAATGTTAGTTCGAAACTGCGCCGTGGACCTCCCTGGAAATCCAGGCTAGCGATCGATTGCTCGTGGTATTCAAGCAACCCCGATACTCCAAATTTGACGGAGCCGCAAGCGGCGGCGCTTTTACACATTTGCTTAGGCGCCGATTTGAGCTTTTTGTGAATTTGGCTCAAAATGACTCTTAACTCGTTAACACCAACGGCGCGACAGGTTTCCAGGGAGTGAAGACAGTCGTGGTGGGACTGGGCGTTTGTCAACCTTGGGAGAGCGACACCAGATGTTTGGTCCGGCGTGGGGAGGCAAACAATGCCCACAGTCCCAGGCGTGCCGTATCGGCCATACAGGTCGGCACGGTTCGCGTTTTCTTCAACCAATCTGAGCGGAGGGTACTTTCCGGGTTGGGGGCTCCCCTGCTCTTTGCTCATCCACCAGATCCCTCTGGTCCTGGCCGTTTTTTTCTCGACTCTGCCGACCCCACCGCCGCCGGGTCCTCCGCCACCCGTTACCCCGTCGAAACCACGGTTTCAGATTCAATGGATGTACTTTCCGAGACTCCCGGCCGTGAGCCAGTCGCCGGCGGTAATCGCTTCCAAATCCGCATCCGGCAAGCCATCACCAGCGCCGAGTTCTGCCGCCGCCAGGGGCCTTGTCTACCCTGGACCTCAGAAGATTGCTTCGGACCCTCCCGAGGCGACCAATGATATTCAGACGCTGATTCAGCCGGCGCTCAAGAACGCGCCCATCCTCGAGCCGCCTGTGGCCCTCCCGAATCTGGTCCTGTTGGCCGATGCGGGTCTTGCCCCGCCGCCCAGACCCCTGCCCTCGGACTTGGAAGCGCCTGAGGACCAGCCGAAATCGGAGGCGCCTGCACCCCTGAACGTCTCGACTGTTGTGGCAGCGGCCGCCCTCCCCCTGAAACCCGCCCAGTTGCCGGACTTTGTCGTAACTCCTCCTCGCCCCACCGTTGTTGCGGCGCAAGGAGAGGCCAAGCCGGCGCCGGAGAAGCCTGAACCCGAGAAAGCGGCAGGAGAACTGCCAAAGGCCGAGGCTGCATCCGCTGCCTTTGAAAGACCGGGAGAGGCGCGCCCGGCCCCAGCAGTGGTTCCGGCCAGTGGATCAGACGTGGATACCGTGGTGGCTCTGACCCCGATCCCCTCAACTGCGAACCAGCCGGCCACAATTCCTGCCGGTGAGGCGCGCGGCCGTTTCGCCATTTCCCCGAAGCCGAATCTGGCCGGGAAGGAAAACGACGCTCCCTCGATACTCAGAGACGCCGCCAGACCTGTTGTCCTTGGGATCGAATCGCCACCTTCTTCGGCGGTCACAGTGAACCAGTCTGCCGGCGACCCTCCTGCATCGGTCAGTATCTCGTTCGGGCCCGGGCCGGCCGTGAAAGACGAAGCGTCGGGCGTCGGCACGGCTGCGGCTCCCGCCTCCGGGCCAAAGGCAGGTCCCGCTAAAAGCTCCTTTGCAGGGATATCGGTTACCGGGGGGATTGACGACGCAGCGAAGGGCGCGAATACCTCTTTCCTGGTCAAACCTCGCCGTCCCTTACAGACTTCCTATGGCGTATCGGTCGTTTCCACGGAGAGCAGCGGCGGGGGCCTGCCATCCTTCGGCCTGTTCTCCAACCACGACATTTACACCGTCTACATTGATATGAGGGAGACCGAGACGGACTCTGACCCTCCCTGGACTTTGGAAGTCGCGGTAGCCCAGGATCCGGGCCTTCCCGCGAATGCGGCTAAGGACATTGCGGCCGGGAAGGGCCTGGTCCTGCCTTTTCCGGCCGCGAAAAAGCAGCCGCCGTTCCCGGTAGAACTCGCGAGCAGGTATATGCGCAAGATGATTGTTGTCTACGGCGTAATCAACGTCGCAGGCAAAATGGAGCAGTTGTCGGTCAAGCAGACACCTGACCCTGTTCTCGGCGAAGCGGTGCTTGCCGCTTTAGGCGAGTGGGTTTTCCGTCCGGCCGCCCGTAACGGGACTCCCTTCCCCGTCAAAGTACTGCTCGGGATTCCACTCTGGCTGCGCGATTTGGCGTCGCCGCCCCGGCACGTCTCGATCTCGACGACCCCTCCGTCGTGATTTCCCGGCAAATTTCCTGGCGTCCCGCGATTCGTTCACTAGAACAGCCCGGCGGTTCCGGACGTGCCTCTGTTTCCGAGAGTTCCAAAAGTTCCAAAGAGGTACTAGATATTGCCCACAGCTTCGGACTATAATGCGGCCCCGTTTTTAGAGGTGCTTTAATGTTGTAAGGTTTATCCACCCCCCCGACTTTCATTCCAAGGCGGAAGTGTCCTCTTCCAATACCGGTCTGGCGACCGGGACGGTTCTCCCAGGCAACCTACGGAAGTGTGGCTTACTGCATGTCGGACGTGGTGTAACTGCAGGAGGACCATCAAATGAAGGTTTTTTCTGGTATCAGAGTAACAGGTCCCACCCGGCAATCGCGGATTATGCTGTTCGTTCTGGCGGCCGGCCTGGTCCTGTTTTCCAACCTCTACTTATCTGCACAAGAGAGATTCGGCTCTATCGTTGGGGTCGTGACAGACTCCACTAAGGCGATTCTCCCCGGTGTCAGCGTCACCATCACGAACAAAGAAACCAATCGTGTTTTCACGACCACATGCGACGAGTCCGGGAAATTCTTTGCTCGTGACCTGGATCCTGGCCGATACAGCGTGAAGTTCGAGCTTCCCGGGTTCAAGACTGGAGAAGCTCCGGACGTGATCCTGCTTCTCGGAAAGACGATCGAACTGAACATGACGCTCGTCATCGGCGAGTTGCAGCAGTCGGTGGACGTCGTTTATGCGGCGCCCCTGATCGACACGCAAAGCACGGCGATTACGCACAACGTCACCGCCGAGGAATTCGATCGCATGCCGAAAGCCCGCAGCTTCCAGGACGTCGCTTTGACCTCGCCCTCAGTGAACTCTGGCGATATCGAAGGCGGAATTCAGGTTAACGGCGCCAGCGGCGCCGAGAACCAGTTCACGATCGACGGCCTGTCGACGACCGGTATCATTAACGGCAACTCCCGGCAGGACGCGGTTTATGAGTTCCTGCAGGAAGTCCAGGTTAAGACCAACGGCATCGAGGCCGAGCACGGCGGGGCGCTGGGCGGGGTTATCAGCGCGGTGACCAAGTCGGGCGGGAACCAGTTTCACGGGGAATTCCACTGGTACAACTGGGGCTCTCCCTTCAATGCGCTTCCCAACAAGCGACTTCAGCTCGACCCGGACACTTCCGCCACGGCCTATTACGTGCAGGATGAGAAGTTCCAGGACCACCGAAACGAGATCGGCGGTTCGATCGGGGGTCCAATCTTGAGGGACAAACTGTTCTTCTTCAGCTCCATCACCCCTCAGTTCAGACGCCGCGAGGCCAGCATTAAGACAGAAAGCGGAAGAGGGCCGAGCTCGCTCTTCACGAGCAAGACCAATTTTCTGAACGCCTTCAACAAGCTTTCCTGGGATGCCACGCAGCGTATTCGTACCAATTTTTCCTGGCTTTATACGACCGCGAAAGCCAACGGCCTCATCCCGGCCTTCGGCGGTGTAGAGCCCAATTCAAGCTCGCTTCCCCTGGCTTCCCTCGAGCCTTCCAGAATCCAGGGATGGTACCTGCCGAAAAACAGCTACACCGGCAGTCTCGACTTCCTCATTTCCAATGACTCGGTGCTCAGCTTCAGAGGCGGCTACTTCTGGGACAATTACAAGGACATCAATCCGCCATCCCAGCGCCAGGTGCGCTACAACACGAGCGGCCTGAACCTTCCGTTCGAGATCCCGGCCGAGCTGCAACAGGCCAACGGCTGGTACAACGTACCGCTGGTCGAAGTCAGTTACTACGACATTACCAGCCGCGGGTTTATCCAGGCCGACTGGAGCAAGACCTTCAACTTCGGCGGAACTCACAACTTCAAGGCTGGCGCAGGGACTCAGAAACTGGTGAACAAGGTGAATACCGGGTACCAGGGTGGGGGCTACAACGTCGCCATTTACTGGGACAAGGCTTATACCAGCCTCGTGACCAGCGAAACCGGCCGTGGGACCTACGGCTACTATCGGCTTCGCGAGATCGGAACGAAGGGTTCGACAGGTTCCACGATCAATCACCTTTACGTTCAGGATCAGTGGAGAGTCCATCCGCAGCTGACCTTGAGCCTCGGCCTTCGGACCGAGCGCGAGACGATTCCGGGCTTTCCAATGGCCGGCGTCGAGCAGGAGTACGCGGTACGGTTCAACTGGGGAGACAAGCTGGCCCCGCGATTGGGCGCCGCCTTCGACGTGTTTGGCGACGGTAAGATGAAGATCTACGGAAGCTGGGGACGGTTCTTTGACTGGACGAAGTACGAACTGGTCCGTGGATCGTTCGGAGGCGATGTGTGGAACGAGTGGTGGTACGCGCTCGATACCCTCGATATTTTCTCGCTTAGCCGGGAAAACCCGCAGGGGGCAAATCTTTGGGATCCGAGCGATCCCAGCTCGTATCAGGACCACCGGGTCCCCGCCGGACCGGATGACGTTGACCCCAACCTCAAGCCGATGTTCGTGAGCAAGACCTCGTTTGGCGTGGACTATCAGCTCACCCCAACCATGCTCTTCTCGGCTCACTACGTCCACGACAAGCTGACCCGGACAATCGAAGACATCGGTCGGCTCGTCAACGGCGATGAGGTCTATACGATTGGAAACCCGGGCGAAGGCCGCTTTGAAATGGAGACCAACCACTACGGCGCCACGCCTGACTTCAGGATGCCCAAGCCCAACCGGCAATATGACGCGCTCGAGCTCGGCCTCACGCGTCGTTTCGCTGAGCGCTGGTTCCTGGGCGGCAACTACACCTGGAGCCGCCTGTACGGCAACTACGCGGGCTTGAGCAACACTGATGAAATCGCGGTCGGCGGATGGTCTACCTCGCAGGATCCGAGCGGGATGATCGCCCGGCCGGGTGGGAACGCCAACCGGAACTACGACTCGGACGAGATCATGTTCGACTCGCACGGCAGCTTCCTCGACGGCCGTCTGCAGACCGACCGGCCCCATGTTCTCAAGCTGTACGGCTCGTACTCGTTCCGGTTCGGGACCGAGTTGGGCGGACGGTTCGAGGTGAAGAGCGGCACTCCGCTCAGCACCATGGTCGAGAACCTGAGCCAGGTTCCCATCCTCGTGGAAGGCCGCGGAGATCTGGGCCGGACACCGGTGCTTTCCCAGACCGACCTCCTGGTCTCTCACGAGATCAAGATCGCGGAAGGAAAGACACTGCGCTTCGAGTTCAACGCGACCAACCTGTTCAATCAGAAGACACCCCGCTACCGGCAGGTCATCATGACTCGCTTCCGGGAAGCCGGCGCCGCGATGGATATGAGCGAGGTCAACCTTCTCGAGGGGTACGACTGGAAGTACCTGCTGTCTCAGACGGAATATGCTCAGAATCCTGAGTATCTGCCTGAAGCCCTGCGCGACGGTCACGACCCCAACTCGCTCGATCCCACCAAGAACTGGGCGATTGATCCGAGCTACGGCATGGATAACCTGTTCAATCCAGGTTTCTCCGGCCGCTTCGGAATCAAGTTCATGTTCTAGTCGGATCGTTTGAGGCGGTAAACTAAGGCCTGCGGATCACAGCTCGTGATTCGCGGGCCTTTTTTGTTTCCAGGCAGGAGATCGAGTGCTGACGATCGTCGGAGTCATGGGTCCGGGCGAGGGAGCGTCACAGACCGACCGGCGCCTCGCCTACGAGCTGGGCCAAGCCATCGCCCGAGAGCGCTGGGTGACCCTGTGCGGCGGCAGAAACAGCGGGGTCATGGAAGCAGTCAGCCGGGGCGCGAAAGAAGCAGGCGGCCTGACCGTCGGTATCCTGCCCGGCCCGGATACACGCGATGCCTGCGCACACCTGGACCTTGCCATCGTCACCGGCATGGGTAATGCCCGAAACAGCATCAACGTGCTGTCAAGCCAGGTCGTGGTCGCGTGCGGTATCGGGAAAGGCACCGCCTCGGAAATCGCGTTGGCGCTAAAAGCCCAAAAGCCCGTCGTTCTGCTCAATGCACACCGAGCGACAGTCGAATTTTTCCGGGGATTGGACGAGCAGAGAGTCTTTGCGGCAGCCACCGTGAAGGAAGCCATCGAGCACTGTCGGGCGTTGCTTGCTTGAAGCCGCCCAGCGAGCAGCCACGAGTGTCGTGTTGCTTAATAATCCAAGAACCAACCCGAACGAACACAAACAGGATTCAGAATGACCTCCGCTTTTTGTTCGTGTTCGTTCGTGGTTGGTTCGTGGATCAACTCCTTTTTCTCCCCTGTGGGGGCCTGGACTTTGGCGAAAGTATACAGATGAATCAACAGGAACCGCTGCTGTGTGGCT
>JBHGBF010000029.1:0-39134 GCA_041946865.1 Acidobacteriota bacterium
AGGGTGAAGAACAGGCCCACCTGGACGGGCTCGACCTCCACGTAGCCGATCTCGTCAATGAGCAGACAATCATAGGAGGAGAAGGCTTTGATCACCTCTTGTTCGGAGTGGTCGGCCACCGACTTGTACAAATCGGAGACCAACTTGGGAAACTCGATCGACCGTCCGGTGTAGCCCCGATTGGTGGCCTGGACCAGGAAGCTCACCGCCAGCCCGGTCTTGCCGCAGCCGGTCGGCCCCACCCAGATGATGTTCCGGCATTGGGGCAGGTAGTCGAAGGCGTCGTAAAGCGCCAGGACGCGCTTCTTGTCCAGTTTGGGCTGCTGCTCGAAGGGAAAAGTCTCCATCACCCAGTGTTGCGGCAGACAAGCGCGCTGGATCCGCTGTTTGCGGGCGTTCTCCCGGTGGAGGCGCTCCTCCTCCTCGATCACGTGGCGCAGCAGCCGGACCGGCGGAACCACTGGTGCTTGATCCCGTCGGCCGGCAAGGGATATTCGACCAGCAACTTCCGGGCCTGGTAGATCTGGACCCGATCAGCGTACTCCAGCAGCTTGACGTCCTCACGTTTCACTCCGGGCACCCAGTAGTAATTGCTGCCCAGGGGAGCGTAGCCATACTGGTCGGTGCCCCGCTCGTGCTCCAGGTAAGGTGCGGGCAGATGAGGCGGGAGCTCGATCAGGTAAGCGCGCTCGAACTCGAACCGCTCGGCCGGCACGATCCTCAGCTCGGTCTGGGGCCGATGGTCCAGCCGCTCGGTGGACCACTCGAAGGCTTGCCGGTTCAGGTCCTCCAAGCTCTGGAATTTCCGCCCCGGAAAGAAGTTGGTGTTCACGAACCGAAAGCTGCGCTCGTCCCCGGCCTTGCGGTCCGAATGGCCCTTTTCGTGGCAAACGAAGGCGAAGCCGTACTGCCGGGCAAAGGCCTCCATCTCCGCGACCATCACCGCCTGCTGCCCCAGACCGCGCAACCGCGCCAGATTGGTGTTGTCGATAATGCACTTCGGGGCCGCATAACGCCAGAACCCGAGCGCCTCATGAAAGAAGCATTTCATCCGGAAGCGGTTGAACACGCGGTAAAACTTCAGGTAGCGGCGCTTGGAGTAACGCAGGTACAGCAGACTCGCTGCCAGGCGGGTCGATTTTTCGCCCAGGACCAGCTGGTACGGGCTGGTGTCGTGCTGCATCTCGGCGCCCGGCTGGTCCGGCGCCCGGTCGCAGCGGTCCTCACGGGCGCCGCCCAAATCCAGCTCCCGCACCATCCGGGTCAGGGTCGGGTAGGTCACCCGGACGCCTTCTTCCTCCACCAGTTTCTCCCAGACCCGCTGCACCCGGCCCTCGCACTCCTGGTAGAGTCGGGCCAGCAGCTCCGGGTCCAGCCGGATTTTGTCCTTGCGGACCGTCTGGGGCGGCACGCCCTGCTGGCGGATGATCTCCCGCACCGTGTTGCGGCTCAGACCCAGCCGACGGGCGATCTCGCCCAGGGCCATGCCTTCCTGGTGAAGCAGAAACACGGCCTTACGCTTGTCCGCTGCGATCATGCAGTTGCCTCAAGGTGTGCAAGAAGGCCCGCGCCCGCGAGAGCACCCCGGCCGTGAGCAGATGCGCCTGGGCGTGAAAGGCGCGGCTTTGGAGCCGCGCGTCCAGGCCCTTGCCCATCACCCGCTGCATGTACTTCTGAAGCGCCTCCAGATCGCCCAGCAGCACCCGTTCGAATTCGCTGCAGCCCTCGGCCGGGACGCCGGCCTGTTTCATCCTCTCCAGGGGCAGGGCCACATTCCCCGCTGCGATTTCGCGGCGAAACGACTCCGGCCCGCGGAAATAACCCTGCGCCAGATATTCGATCTCTCGCACGCTCAACTTCTTCCCGCTGACCCCAGTGATGAAAGCCTCGACTTCCTCGGTCCTCACCCCGTTCAGGCGCATGAACTGGCGCACGGTGTACATGTAGGAATAGACCGCAAAGGCCCCGCTGAACAACTTCTCCCGCACCTTCTCGCTCATCTCCTTCATCAGGCCCAGCCGCATGCTCACCCACGCCTTGCTGCGCGACAGCTCCTGAGCCATCTCGGCTACACTCAGCTGATGGAGCTGCCTCAGGTCCGGCAGGAAGCGGGCCTGCTCCAGAATGCTCAAGGCTTTTTGGTTGGACACCCGCAACAGGCCCAGGACTCCCTGAGTTTCGTCTTCACCCAGCGAGACGTACGGGACCTTTCCCAGACCCAGCCGGCGGCCGAGCGGTAGCGTTTGAAGCCATTGAGTAGGAGACGGCCGCCCGGTGAGTCCACCCCTTCCAGCGGCTCTTCGATCCCGCGCTCCATGATCGAGGCGAGCAGGCGCGCTTCAAGCCCCGGATTTCGCATCCGGTAGCTCTCGTAGCGCAGGTCCAGACTGGAAAGCTCCACTTCGAGCGCCATGTTGTCGCCTTAGGGGGGCACCTCCCCCACCCGCCCGACAACATAGTCAACCCGGCGGCGTCGCGCCATGCTGTGTTGTCTCAGGGCGCGGTTCAGCATCTCGACGATCTCCTCCCGGCTGACCGGCCGACCCTCGATCAGGCTCACCACCGTCTCCAGGTATCTCACCATGCCGGGCTCAAACTCCGTCCCTTCAGGCCTCGGCTTCTCCGCCGGGGGCTGGTTCTTGCCCCGCCGGCCGTTTTGAATTCCTTCTTCAACCGCCCCTCCTTGGTCTGGTAGCAGGCCACACTGCGCCGGGTGGAACTGCGCTTGCGATGCGCCTCCCGGCACCCGAAGGGACACCCCAGGTCACGACGCCCGGCGTTGCGCGGGTCGGTCAGGAAAAAGATCCGGTAATGCCGGCAGCGGGTCAGGCAGCGCCGCAAACCAGGTTGGGCCCGCAGCGCCGAACGCAGTACGAAGTAGTATTCCAGGACCAGATCGCGCACTTCGTCCCCCCGATACCAGTCCCGGCGAAACTCGAAATGCTCCTGGATCTTGATGGCAAAAAACCAAGACTCTGACTTATGATGGAGATCTTATTTGGCATGTCCCCGTCTTACCGACCGGCACACCGTGTGTCCAGAGGAAAGACGGGGATTTTTTGCCCGTGGTGTTCTCCGCACTGAGCAGCCGCACCCCACCCACTACCTGGAAAGAGGAAATACTCCGCAGACTTGCAGTCCGAGGCCGGTCAATTTATCTGAGCAGGCTTCAAGCCCCTCAGCTCATAGGCGGTCAATTTATCTGAGCACAACCCGGTCAATTCATCCGAGCGGCATTGCGGGCACAGTCTCCCGGCTCAATTCGTCGATCCCGTAGAGGGTTTTCATCGCGATCTGAACCGCCTGCCCGTAACCGGTTCGACGGATCGCGGGCCAGTAGGGCGCCAACAGCTCCCATTTCTTCACGGCATCCAGGCCCGGCCCGAAAAATGCCTCGTAGTCGCGGGGGGGCATCCCGGCAGCAACCAGGTCCGAGTTCGCATAGTGAGCCAGGAGAAACGACCGATCGTTGCTCTTCATGCGCGGATTCTTGCCGATCAGTCGGTCGCTTTCTTCCATCAGGTGCTCGTGCGTGTCGATGAGCCGAGTCGCCTGAATCCGCTTTCCAATCTCGGCCCAACTGGCGGCAGTCACCCCGCGGCGCGGAGTTGCCTGAGCCGCGGCCTGCGGCGTGCCCGATGCCGCTCCGACGGCGCCGACGAGGCCGACTTGCTTTACCGCGTCCCTTCTTGTGATCCTCGAACTCTTCGTTTTCATGGCGATTTTCCCAAGTCGCCCTGCGACGTCACGGGCCAGCGCGGTTGGGCGGCGGACGACACGGCGATCACCCGAAGATGACGGAGGACACGAAGACAGGTTTGCTGCCGGCCCTCAGTGCTTTCCCTGATCTTCGCATCTGTGACAAGGATGCCTCAGTCGAACTGCGGGATCTTCATCTGGCGTCCACCCTTCAAGGCTGATTCGTGGGCCACGATCCCCGGGGCGGTGTAGGCCACCGCCTCATGAACGTCGATGGCCGGCCGGCGGTTATTCACGAGCGCATCGATGAACTCGTGAGTCAGGAACGTGTGCGACCCGTCGTGGTAGCTGTGATGCCGCATGAGGGGCGGCAGCATGTCCGTGTTCCAGTACTCCGGTTGATCGTGCTTCTCGAACTGCGGCAGGTTCCGCACGAAGCCGCCCGGGTCCTTCTCCGTTTCCCTTTTGCGCCTGATGATAATCGGGCCCGCGCCGTGCGGGTGCGGCTCGAAAAAGCTCATCTTGTCGCCGTACCATTGCGCGCGCTCCGTCCCCTTGTGCGCCCCTTTCCAAAATACTGATACCCGAAAGGCGTTTCCCTTGTTCGTTTTGAACAGAGCCGTCTCGTTCCAGAACGGATTCCTATAAGCGTTGTCCTTCAGGATTGGGTCGCCGTCACCCCAGCCAATGCAGGTCACCTCTGTCAGACGCTCCCCGGTCAGCCCGATGAGCATCGAGGTGCAGTGGGTCGGATAGTGCATGGGCGCCATGCCGTGGCGCCAGGTGCGCTTTCCGTCTTCGAAGAAAATCTCTTCGAGGCCGTCGTGGTGGTACTCGGCTTCGGTGTAGAAGATGTTCCCGAACCTGCCCTCCTTCAGAAACTGGCGGGCAGAGATCATCGCCTGGTGGTAGTAGCTGGTCTCGGCCATCATGTACGTCAGGCCAGTCGACTTCACGACCCGCAGGAGCTTCTCGCACTCGTCCAGCGTGCCCCAGGCGGCCGGCACCGCGCACATGGCGTGCTTGCCGGCCTTCATCGTCATCGAAACGTGGCGAAGGTGGTCAGGGCCGGGAGTGGCAATGAAGACCGCCTCGATGTTCTTATCGAGGATGAGTTTCTCGAGTGACTCGTACGATTTCGCGCACTGGTACGTCTGCATCAGGCGGTCGCGGCGCTCCGGCCGGAGGTCGCTGACGGCCTCGACGATGCAGTTCGGGTGCTCGTGAAAGAAGAACGAGGAGCCAAAATTGCCTCCCACAATGGCCACGCGGACCTTCTTCTCGGCCGGCTCAACGAACGCAAAGCGCGGCGAAATGCCCAGGGCCGCAAGGCCCGCCACGGTCTTCCTGCAAAACTCCCGTCTCGTACTCATAGTAAGTACCCCCGGCACAGCTCGCGACCTATTTTGTGCCAAAGCCGCTCGACGTCGCCGCTACGCAACTATTTGTGCCACCTGAAGGTCGCTCTCGACTTCGTTGAAACCGGCAACAAACGCACGCCGGAGGCGTGCGGGAAAGTAGCCGGGGGGTCGAGCCTTTTTCCAGGCGACACCCCCGGTATCATTTGACGCCACGCAGTCCCACCCGGGAAGGGTGGGAGGAGCATCTTAGAGACAGAGCCCGATCTGCCGACTTCCCTCCACCCTTCCGGGGTGGACTTCCATTTTCGCCCTTCAGTCCGGGGATATCGCCGAAAAGCGCTCTACCCCCGGCTACTTACCCGGCACGCCTCCGGCGTGCTCTGGACTTTGGCGAAAGTATACAGATGAATCAAACAGGAACCGCTGCCGTGTGGCTGTATTACGCTGAAAGCGTGAAGCACGCTGGCGCCTCTGCATGTTCTGGATCTTTTCGAGAAGGCGCTGAACCTCCAACTCGCGCCACCAGCCGGGGAGATCCACCGTCACGCCCAGTTCCTCAGCCAGCTTCACGACGAGGATCTCCTGCATCCGGGTCTCGGGCTGGCCAAAAGTCCCTACCCAGGTGTTGTACTCGGGAATGGGACGCCATGCGGAGCCCAGCAGCCGGGCCAGCTCCTCCTTGGAGGTCCCCGATTTTGCCTTGGCCCGGATCTCGTCAAGCTCGATCCGGAATCGAGCGAACTCGTGGATCTGCAGCAAGTGCGGCAGCATGAGCTCCACGAACACTTCCGGCTCATAGGGCAGCGGGATCTTGGGGACAAAACCCCGGTCGGGCTGCATCTGTTTCAGGTTCGAAATCGCCTGCTCGGCCCTCTGGAGGTCCTGATGCGGGTCGGGGGTCCCCAGCCGGTACTCCGGCAAGGTCCACCAGTAGGTTTCCCACCGGGGTCCGGAGCGAACATCCTGGATCAACTCCACCGCCTCGAAGACCTTCGGTCCATTTTTCGGACCCCAGATGGCTTCGCTCAGCTCGGCCAGGATCTCGTGAGGGTCCCGGCTCGGGTCCCACAGCAGCTGGCTGGCGGCGTACATAGTGTAGATGTTGTTGATGTGGTGCGCTTCCATCTCGGACCAGTAGACGGCGGGCTGTATTTGCAGCGCACCCGACTTCATCCGGTTGTAGAAATCCTTGAGCAGCTGCGCGTTGACATACATCGACGCCAGCTGGTCGGTCTCGTACTCGGTCGTGTACCAGCCCCAGACTCCGACGTTCAATCCCAGCTGGCGGGCTTTCTCGTGGTAGCGCTCACGCTCACCGGGTTTGAAGAGGTGAGGCATGCTCATTTCGAGGAGCAGGTAGTCCTTGAACCCGTTGTCGACCAGTGCCTCCAGGTAGTCAATCCCGGCCGCCCAGGCGTCGATGGACATCTTGATCTTCGGGTTGCGGGCCTTGAACTTCTGTTCGAGCAGCCTCATGTACTTGAAAACATCCGACCGGTCGTGCAGGTTCCCGGGATCGTAGAAGTGGCCGATGAGGCGGTCGACCTCGGGGGCCAGCTTGGCGTAATGGTTGTAGTACTTCTCGAAGCCCTTGCGGACGTTTGGATCGTCAAAGGCCGACAGGCCGGGAGAGGGAGTGTAGGTGACGTCGGGATCCAGCCAGCCAAAGCCGCTGAACTCCGCGGCCCACACCCAAAGGCTCACATTCTGGCCGTTGCGCTTCAGGAACTCGGCAAGCTTCCGTTGCCGGCCCTGGAAGGCCTCAGGAGTGCCCATGACGCTGTAGCTGTAGGCCGTTTCCATGAGCTGCGAGCCGCTGAAGCCGAACCAATCGTACATGTCGACATAGCGGGCTAATTGTTCGTCGCTGAACTGCCAGATGTTCATCCGATTGTCGGCATACGGATTGGTGAATGCGCCGCGGACCTGTTGTGGAACCCAGGGACAGATGGTCCATTCCCGTTCGGGTATCCAGGGGGACCGGGTGACCCGGCATTCGGGGATCACCAGGGCCGCCTCCGTCTGCTGGCTCATAATCACCAGGCGCTGGACGGCGCGCTTCAGACCGACGTCCGTTCCGCCGTAGGCAAACACGACCGGGACGGTCGGGTCGGTCCAGACGGCGAAGGCTTCGGGGGATCCGGCCGGCAGGGCTGGAACGTTAGCTGCCACCATCTTGCCCTTGGCCAGGACGATGGCCGCCTGTCCTTTCGGTAACTCACCAACCGAGCGCACCACCCTCGGTGTCTTCCCGAGCACCAGGCCAAGGTACTGGGTAAGAGCGCCCGTCACTTTCTTGTCCAGCTGGGACTGCGGATTTGCGACCACGAAAACCTGCTTTCCGCGTGGGAAAGAGACGCTAGCGGCCTGCCCGCAGCTGACAATTAGCATAACGATAAAGACGATTACCGACGTTATTCTTACCATGGATTTTGAAGCCTCGCTGCAAGTGGGAAGCGGCGATATGATCAAAGACGGGGAGAGGGGCAGGAGTTATCTTCCCCTCTCCCCTGCCTGGAAGGTCCAGGTCCAGGCCACTGCTAGAAATCGAGCCTGAGTGCGAGCTGAACCGTGCGCGGATCCAGGTTCTTGGTCAGGATCTGTCCGAAGTTCGAGCTGTTCACGCCAGTGCGGGGACTGGCCAGGTTCGGATGGTTGAAGAAATTGAAGAATTCGGAACGGAACTGCAGCTTCATTTCCTCTCTTATCCGGAAGCTCTTGTAAACCGCGGCGTCGAAGTAGCGGGCCGGCGGGCCAAAGAGAATGCCCGTCCCGGCGTCACCGAACGTCCCGGCATCCGGCGTCGTGAAAGCCGTGGTGTCAAACCACTTCGCCATAGTCGGGTTGTCCAGCTTGCCGTTGCCGACGCGCTTGGCCCGGACGGTGAAGATGCCGACGTTCGCCGTGTCACCGTTGTAGGTTACGGTGAACGGACTGCCGGACTGGTGCAGGATCGCAATGCCGGACACTGTCCACCCGCCGAGGATGGCATCAACGACTCCGCCCTGGTTCATCCACCTCATTCCCTTGCCAAAAGGCAGGTTGACGAGGAAATGCATCTTGTCCAAGTGCGGCACGTAGCCTCCCGGCCCGTTCCAGATGTCCTTTGCCCAGTAATAAGGGCCGGACTGGGTCATGTTCTTGGCCCAGGTGTGCGACCACTGGAACGTGTAGTTCGTGGCGTTCTTGCGCACCATGAACTCCAGGGCGTCGTACCGGGAATGCCCAGTGTGGAAAGTCCCGGTGATGCTGGAGTAGTCCTGATAAGGCCGGCGGGAAGCTACCGTCCCGGGGCCCATGGGCGCCTGGTTCAAGTCGTACCCGACCTCCGTTTTCAGGCTGTTCTGGTCCTGGAACGTGACCTCGCCGATGAAGTCATGCGGCAACTGATGCTGAACACCAAGGGTGAACTGCTGCAGGTAGGGTGTTCGCATGTAGGGATCGCGGTAGTTCACGCTCGGCGCCGGAACGGCGCCGAGGGCGCCGCCGCCGAAAGGATCCGCCATCGTCAGATTCGGGTTCAACGTCTTGTCGGTTGAGAGGCTACCACCGTAGACCGGAACGTACGTGTTGTTGAACGCGGTGTTGCCATCCTCCAAGAGGTAGAAGATCCCGTATCCGCCGCGCACAACCGTCCTGGTGTTGCTGAAAGGACGCCAGGCAAAACCGAACCTCGGAGAGAGGTTGTTGTGGTCGCCGAACACCAGGGTGTGTTCCGGTAGGTTCGTGGTGGAGGCGAACACAATTTTGTCCTTGTACCCGTTGTACAGGTACTGGTTCGTGGCCTCCTGGTCCAGCGTGCTGCCTGCAATGACGATCTTCTTGCTCACGGTGTCGAAAGTGGAGAAGCGGTCCCTGATCTCCGACGGCAAGCTGTTCAACTCATACCGCAGACCAAGGTTCAGGGTGAGGTTGGATGTGATCTTCCAGTCATCCTGAACGTAGCCCACGTAGTCCCCATACTCTTGGCCGCTCAACACGTGAGCCAGGTTCTGCGAAACCGAGTACGGCAAGCCGAGCAAGTAGTCCCCAACGCCCGTTCCCGTGGCGGAGCCGTTGAAGGTCAGACTCATCTGGTATTCGGGGCCCTTCTCCTTCAGCATGTCCTGCGCACGACCCGTGAAGCCTGCCTTGATCAGGTGGTTCCCCTTGAACCAGCTGAGGTTCTGTGCGATCTCATAGGAGTTCTGAACGAAACCGAGCGGGAACCCCCACATGTGGAAGCCGCTGAAATCCGTGATGTTGACCACCGGCATCCGGGTGTCAGGTATCGGCGTGGTGCCAAAACCCTTGATCTTGGTCGTGGGCAACTTGTCCGGGAGGTTGCTCTCCAGCAGCAGGTTCTCCCGGTGAAAGCCAAAGCGGGTCTCCGTGACCAGGTTGTTGGTCCAGGAACGGTCCCAACCCACGCCCATGTTGTAGAAATTCATGTCCTCCCGATGGTTGAGGCTGGTGGCCGCCAGCGGAGCAGCCTCGCCAATGCGGGGCTGGATGTTAAATCGTCCGAACAGGTTGTCCTTCTCGCTCACCCGGTAGTCAACGCGGCCGATGTACTGCTCCCAGTCACGAGACGTGGTAAACGGGCGGACGAAATTGTTGACGATGCCGGGCATGTTCGCGCGGCCCATCATGGCTTCCATGTAGGCCAGCGCCACGGGAGCCAGACGAGCGGCAGGGATCACGTTGTTCGGGAATGGCTGACCCGTCGTCGGGTCCTTTACGACTTTGGTCGGAAGCAGCTCGCTCAGGTCACCACCCCGCATCTTGTCGGTGAAGACACTGCCCAGGGGTTGCACCGAAGAACGTTCCCGCTGCGCTTCGAAGTTGAAGAAGAAGAAGGCCTTGTTCTGAATGATGGGACCGCCGATGTTGGCGCCAAACTGGTGCCGCTTCAGCGTGTCCTGTTTGTGCGTCGTGTAATTGCCTGCATTCATCGCGTAGTTGCGCGCGAAGTCCCAGGCCGCGCCATGGAACCTGTTGGTCCCGCCCTTGGTGACCAGCTGGATCTGCGCGCCGCCGCGCCCGTACTCGGCTGCGAACTGGCTCTTGTCAATCCTGAACTCCTGGACCGCGTCCACCGAGGGGTTCATGGCCGGTCCGTTCCAGATATTGAAGGTGTTGTCCACACCGTCAACCGAATACGAATTCTTGCTACTGGCGGTTCCGCCAACCGTCACAGCAGCGGCAAAGTCGGTGATCAGCGCCCCGCCGTAACGCCCAGTCACGCGAACGCCGGGCATCAAGGCCGCCAGTTGACTGAACTCGCGGCCGTTGAGCGGCATCCCGATGACCTCCTTCTGGCTGACGATGGCGCCAACCACCGCTGTGTCGGTAGAGATCGCGGCGGCCGCTCCGGTGACCTCAACCGTGTTGGTTACCTCACCGACCTCCAGCCTCACATCCACACGCTTCTTCTCTCCGACCTGTACCTGGTTGCCGGAGTAAACCGCCTTCTTGAAACCGGGCATCTCAACCGTGACGGTGTACACGCCACTGTTCAAGTACGAGAAGGTGTAAACGCCGCTGTCGTTGGTAAGAGTTGTCTGCGTCGTCCCCTTCTGTTCATCCAGAAGAACGACACTCGCCCCCGGCACCACAGCTCCTGTCGCGTCAAACACGGTTCCGAGCACCTGGCCCTGAGGAATCTGGCCAAGTAGGCTTCCGGTGCTGACCAGGAGCAAGGTGCAGAACAAAAACAGAGTCAAGCGCATCTTTCCCATACAGTCCTCCACTGGGAGCAGGAGCTCACCGCCCCGGCCCTTCGACCCGACTGCAGCCATCCCCGCCTGGGAGAGGGGTGGCCATCTTCTCGACAAACTGAGCCTGTGATGCCATTACCGGCAGCCGAGCGGCTGCCGTCGAGATCCAGTTTTGAGCACACACTGATGAATACGGAACCCATCAGATTCGATACACTGTCATAACTGGTTTTCACAAGTCAACAGGTTTTTGAAAACAGTTTCTTTGACCAGATAGTCGCAACTCTGTCTGAGCGCCTAGTGTCTTAGCTGGCTTGGCTTTCTGAATCATGAAAGCGCTTTCCTTACAAATCCACACCAGATCGGGGACCGATTCCCTGCTCTCGCCAGATGCTCCTGACCGAAGCAAGGAACATCGCCGCGTTACGTAAACCGGGTGATCTGAGCCGAATTTCGTTTTGACTATCCTTTTCATCAGGAAGTCATCAGCTATGCAGACCGCTCCATCGCCGCCACTCTGATAACCTCTTCCAGTCCCGAAAGAGCGTTGAGTCGAAGCCCCGGTCGCCGGAGCCCTGTGTTGGGGCCGAGGGGAGAGAGGCTGCGCCGTCGGGGGAGGGCGGCGTAAATACTTCGCCACCTGCCACGCCCCTCCGCGAGGCACCCTTCTTGCGCGGCTGGCCACACCGGATTCCCTCATCCCTTCGGGACTCCGAGCTCCAGCGAACGCATTTATGACTCAGGGACACTTGCGCCGAAGATCCGATTTTTGTCTGGAACCGACTACATCTACCGCAACTTCAATCTCAGGAAAGGATAAGGGCAGAGACAGGCGGCAGCATCCGAAGCATTCCTGAAAACCTGTTACGGCAGGGGCTTGTGCAGTGCAAGAGCTTGTGACATCCTAGCGAAGCCCGTAGAGCTGGCGCTTCTGTGTGAGCCAAGGGTCAGCGTTATGACAACCACTTCCTCGGGTTCTCCCTACAGTGGCAGGCAGAGGCTGTTGGCGGTTTTCAAGGGAGAGCCGGTTGATCGCATCCCGGTCGCGCCTTTTGTCCACGCCAACCTGGTCAGGGCGTACTTCGGCCTTTCTAACGATACAGACGTGGTGGAAAAGACGGTTTCGGTTTACGAAGCCTTCGGGCTCGATCTGATCCACCGGAACTGCACTCCGACTTGCGACGACCTCAACCTGGCGGGGGATGGCTGGAAACCGGAGATCGCCAAGACCTTGGAGGGGCGAAACGAAACCACTCGCACGGTTATCCGAACCCCGGGCGGCACTCTCGAGCAGGTTCATCAGCTTACTTGGTTCTCCCCATACGACGCGGAGTCAACGGCGGTCGACTATCTCATAAAGTCAGAAACCGACCTCGACCTGCTCGTCAGGTATCAGCCGCCGGTCGGTGTCGTGGACGCAAGCCCTATCAGGAAGGCCAGGCTGGCCGTCGCAGACGAGGGGCTGATTGCCCCCTGGGTCCAGGGGGCTTTCAACCACGTGGCCTTCTACTTCAGGCGGATCGACGACCTGTTGACCGACGCCATGCTCAATCCCCCCTTCTATCACCGGATGATGGAGTACTTCCTGGAGAGGAACCAAGCCTTCATCGGCCAGTTGATCGAAGCCGGAGTGGACATCCTGAGCTACGCGGGGAACATCGGCTCGGCCAAGATGATCGGCGAGGGGTTTTTCCGGGAGTTCGTTCTTCCGTACGAACGCCGGCTGATCCAGTTCATCGAAAGCAAGGGAGTGTTCGTTCTGTATCACAACTGCGGCTACGCCCGGAGGCTGCTGCATG
Organism: Acidobacteriota bacterium; assembly: GCA_041946865.1. Taxonomy (GTDB): domain Bacteria; phylum Acidobacteriota; class UBA6911; order RPQK01; family RPQK01; genus RPQK01. The sequence continues at coordinate 12,559 of JBHGBF010000029.1, forward strand.
CCTACAATGAGCTTGGTATGACCGCGTATGAATCGCTGACTCCGCCACCGTACGGGGACACAGACCTAGACGAAGCGTTCGAAATCCTCGATCCCAAGCTCGTCTTGATCGGCAACGTCGATCAGATCGAGTTCGTGGTCAAGGCCACGCCGGCTGAGATCAGACGCCGAGTCGCAGAAGTGCTGGACAAGGCGAGGCGGCGAGGTCGTTTCATCCTTGGGACCAGCGATTACTTCAACGAGTTCACCCCCCACGAGAACATTCGTGCCTTTGCGGACACCGGGCGGGAATGCGGCTGGTATTAGCCGGGCTTTCGCCGACTGATCCTATATCAGGCCGCTTTTGGGACTGACCGAACTTCCTCAAAAATCCGGGGTTAGTGTCGGTGCCGGGCGTCCGCGTGGACCGTGGAGAGCGTCATCGGAATTGAATGTAAAAAGGATAACCACGATGGTCACGATAGTCCACCACACCACCGGGCTCGTCGCGACATCCTTCCAGGATCGGCGATGCTTTTCCGCCCTCGTCCCCTGCAGCGTCCAGATCAGGCCTTTCAGCTCTTCCTCGGACTTAAGCTTACCCGCAAGGCTGACGAGATACCCGATGACCATGCACGCCCAGAACACGATCCCCGTTCGGTTCGCGAAAGCCAGGTTCGGAAAGATCCAGTCCAGCGCAAGAGACAGGACGACCGTGAGCGCGCCGGACGCCAACGCCCCCGCCTGGGTCGCGCCTTTCCAGAAGATCCCCAGCAGGAACATGCTGGCAATCCCCGGGGCGAAGTAGCCGTAGGCGTCCATCAGGTAGATGAAAACCGGCTTTGTGGAATAGGAGATCATCACGGCCGCCCAGAAGATGCCGGACAACACCACCGCCACTCCCACCCACTTGCCGAAGCGCACCACCTGGGCGTCGGTCGCTTTCGGGCGGAAATACGGCTGGTATCATAGAAATCGACGCTCGCAATCGTCGTGCAGGAGTTCACCGCGCCCGAAACGTGAGACATGATCGCCGCAATTAGGCCGGCAAGCACCAAGCCGATCAGCCCCGGCGGGAGCAGGTTCTGGACCAGCGTGGGGAAAGCCAGGTCAGGCTTTTCAAGGTTGGGAAAGAGCCTGGCCGCCATCAGCCCGGGGACGACGGTGAGGAGAGGCAGGAGAAACTTGACGTACTGCGCCATCACCACACCCAGGTGGGCGTGTTTCTCGCTCCGAGAAGCCAGCGCCCTCTGCACGATGAACTGGTTGGTCGCCCAGTAGAAAGTGCTGACGCACAGTACTCCTCCGAGATACTGGGTCCAGGGATAGTCGGGATCGCTGACCGGGAGCCAAAGGTCCCATTCGTGTGAAGTGGCAAGAACCTGCGACCAACCGCCGGCGGCGTTGATGGTGACAGCCGACAGGATGCCGCCGCCGAGAAGCAGCACCCCGAGTTGGAGCATCTCCGTCCACACGACCGCCCGGAGGCCTCCCGTGATCGTGTAGACCGCGGTCATGGCCGCGAGCAGGATGATGCTCGCCAACATCGGAAAGCCGAGCAGCGAGTGCAGCGCCAGAGCCCCGAGGTAGAGAACGGCGCTGATCTCAATAAAAATATAGATCAGGATGATCAGCCCCCTGTAAGCCGTGCGCGCCACTGCGCCGTAACGCCGGTGCGCGCACTCTGGCATCGTGTAGAACCCGTTCTTCAGGTAGAAGGGCAGGAAGATCCACAAGAGCGCGTTGAGACCGATCAGGATCGCCGCCCACTCCGCTGTTATGGCCACGAATCCGCGGTCGTACGAAGCTCCCGTCATGCCCACGAACTAATGGCTGCTCAGGTTGGAAGCTACGATGCTCCCGCCGACCATCCACCAGGGCAGACGGTCGCCGGCCAGGAAGTAATCACGGCGTGTGCCGACGGTTTTCCGGGCGGCATACATCCCGAGAGCGAGAACGACGATCATGTAGACGGCGAAAATCGAAAGATCAATCGTGTTGAGACTCAAGTTGCACACCCGTTCCCTCCCCGTTCCCTGGAAAAGTGAGGTCTCGATCGCCCAATGTCCTCTCATTTTTCGGAGACGTCCGAAAAAGCCGAGCACGAGCACGAAAAATCCTGGATTCGAATACACTCAACGGTGACAATCTGTTACCTGACCCTGGTTCTTCGTCCTCGGCTTTTTCGTCTTTCGGCCAAAAAGTGAAGATGGGTATCCACTTGACTCAACCTCACCCTACGTATTGTGGTGAATCAGCATTCGAAATGGTTTGGGCTCGACTTGGACGGCTTGCTGTACGAGCCGGCAGAACAACTTCCTCCGTGAGGCTGACTTGCGCCGATTAAACCGGAACGTGAATTCGTCGAGGTAGTAATCCAATTGATTCTGACCGACGGCCGTCTGATGAACACCCGACAACCAACGCTTCAGCAAGGAGACAACGCGGTGAACCCGCGGAAGCAGCTCGCTCGCCGTTCGTGCGCTATGTTTGATGACTCGAGGCTCGTGGCGGAAACCTTCCAGAGCGCCATAAGCCGACCAGCCGTCAGTGACCACCACGCTTCCCGGCTCGATGCTCTCCCGTATGAACCCATGCAGAGTCGGCCGGTTGAGATCATTGATACGACGCATGCGGATTCGCCCGATCCCAGGGCCGTCCTCCTGAGCGGCCACGATGACCAGCGCCTTGTCTTCGATCAATCGGCCCACAACGCCCTCTTCTTCTGCTCCCCAGTAGGTTTCGTCAACTTCCACACCACCCGTCAGACGATCCCGCCCCGGACGGACCATTGCTCGGCGCAGCTTGTGCAACATTGCCCAGGCCGTCTCGTAGCTGCCCAAACCCAATACCCGTTGGATGCCCAGCGCACTCGCTCCGTGTTTCTGGCTTGTTACCAGCCATATAGCCCGGAACCAAAGGACCATGGAAGCCGTGTATCTTGGAAGATGGTCCCGGCGGTCACCGATACCTGGTGGCGACAACCGCCACACAACCACAGGTTCCTAACCATCGGCCAGGCCTTCCTGCCTCGGCAGCGCGGACAAATGAACCCATTCGGCCACCGCAGAGCAAACAGGTACTCGCGACACGCCTGTTCCGTAGAGAACCGTCGTTCCAGTTCCATCAGTGTCCGGGGATAGTCCTCCATGCCCCTGAACCCTATATGTTGCGGTTGGTTGAGTCAAGTGGATACCCATCAAAGTGAATAGCGATTACGCGCTTCGCCCGTTCACTTTACATCTTAAGAAGCTCGCGAGTAAACGGTTTCAAAACGGTTTGCACCAGCGGCCCACTCGCTTATGGAGTGCGGCGGCAACCAGAGGCCGAGGCTATATCAGGCCTCGACGCGACGCCGCTTTGGCCCTGCTTTGCCTCGGCCCCGTTGGTCGTACTGGTTGCCAACGCGGCGTCGCCAGGACTCCTGATAAGGTGCCGTCGTCCTTCTGCCGACGCACTCCACATGAGCCCTGCTCTTATTAGCAAATCAGTGTACATTTTCAAAACCCTCGCGACGTGCGCGGCTCCTTCCCGGGCGACCGAAAGGCGCCGCGCACGCTGCGAGCGCTCTGTGCGAGCGCCTTTAGTAAGCGGACCACAATTCGGAGGCGTGCCTGGAGAAGATGACAGCGGTCCAGAGATGTGTATGAAGTGCATCTTCTTGACGCATTTTCGCATTCCTGTTGACACAGGACCGGCTCGGTGCCATAAACTCTACGTAACCGGTTACAGTGAGAGGACCGGCCCCAGATGCACATGAGGACGGAACTGAACCATTCGAGGGCGTGGTGGATACTTCTCGTGCTCATTGTGCTCGGCGGTTCAGGCCTTTGCCTGGCTGACCAGCCGCTCATGCTGCTGCAGCCCGACGGAAGCGGCGCGATTCTGAACCGCGCCACCGGGGACCGGCATTTCTTGCGGCTCGGGTTCCTCGTCGAGATCGAAGGCGAAAAGCCGCTCTCAGCCGAGACCGCCACACAGGTGACTGACCAGTCGGCGGCCGGAATTCACACGACCCGCTTCGAGTTCGATCACTTCTTGGTCGAGCGCTCGGTTCGACCTGGCCCGATCCCCGAATTCTGCGAGCTCTCGCTGAGTGTCACGAGCAAGACTCGCCAGAGCTTCCACCTGACCAGGGTGACCTGCGGAGATTTCCGATTCGACAAGCCCTTCGAGGACGTAATCCTCCACACAGACGGCTCGATCCTGGCCACTCCTATAAACCTGTTTCTGCGGACAGGAAAGGGCGGGCTCATCCTTGGCCTCGCTTACCCCTATCAGGAGGTCGGCCGTAACGACGATCGAAGGAGCGTGTCTCTCGGTTACCAGGTTCACTCGGATGTTCCGGCTGGCCAGGCATTTGAAAGTGAGCCCCTTTTTGTGGGCGCCTATCGATTTTCCGGGTTCGGAATCTTCAAGCCGCTCGCCAGAGTCCCGTATCGCTTCATCACTCCGCACCCCGAGGAGCGCGACCTGGCGGAAGTGCGCGCCATGCAGGATTACGTCCGGACGAAGCTTCCCTACTATCCGGTTCCCGGCAAGGGGCAGCTCTTCACCTTCCTGAACGCGTGGTGGGCCGGGAAGCCTTTGGCGGAGATCAGCCCCGTGATCGACTTGATGGCTAAGGTCGGAGTGCCGGAGGTTATGACCAGGGAGACCGAGTACGGCATGAGCTCGCACATCACCCGGTGCCCCGAGCTCGAGAACCTGCCGCCGGGGTACCGCTTCAAGATACCGGAGGCCGCGCGCCCGGCCTTCGAACACGCGCAGGCGCTCGGCATGCGCCTGGCCACTTTCGTCAACCCACCGCGGGCCTTCCGTTCCGAGTGGGAAATCCGTGACCAGGCCGGCAAGCCGATCATGTACGGCCAGATCCCGAACGTCTGTTTTGCCTCCCGGGAGGCCGCAGCCGGCAGCCTTGACGTCTGGGACCAGATGATCAAGGCCGGGGGCAGTACCTTCTTCGGTTTCGACGGCCGCCTGCTGAGCGCCTTCAATGAGGTCGACGCGACCTATTTCGGCAAGATCGGCCCAATTCGCTGCTACGCGAGCAATCACGGGCACCGTCCGGGGCAGAACGCTTACCAGGACTACGAGAACGTTCAGTGGATGATGGCGGAGCTGCGCAAGCGGAATCCGCAGGCCTTTCTCGAGGTCTACTGGGGAGTGAAGCGCGGCATGCCCTGGTCGATGGCCAGCTTCAGCGGCTGCGAGAGCTGGTACGAGTCGAACGGCCATCAAGACGACCGCATGCAGGCCTGGTACAACCAGAACTACCGGTACCTCCCACCTTACCAAAACTTCGCCCAGCTGAAGGGGTACACGGACGCGGAGTTCAGGAAGTGCCTGATCTCCTGCCTTGGAACAGGCTCGCATCTGCAGCTCGGGGCCGGCGTAACCATGCTTGATCGCCCGGCCAACCAGGAGTTCTTCAAGAAGTGGAAGCAGTGGGCCGACGAGAATCACGCCTTCCTCAACGTCAAGTACGACCTGTTCGGGCAGCCCTGGGTGGCGGAGCTCGACGGCAGCGCCCGGATCATCAAGGACCGTGGCTTCATCTTCCTCTTCAACGAGTCCGCGGCCGACCGCCTGGCGCGGATACCGCTTTCCGACCTGATCGGTTTGACCAGCGGTGACGCCTTCGACGTCGCCCAGGTCTACCCTGACGACCGGCCTTTGTACGTGGGAGTCAAGCGCGGGGCGACGATCTCCGTCCCGGTACCCGCGTCCGGAGCAAGCGTATTGACCGTGCAGCCGGCTTCAAAAAGCCCCAGAAGGGCGCCGGGAGTGGCCTGGCACAACCTCCCCGCCGAGGTCAGGATGGAAGGCAGCGCGGTCGTCGTCGAGAAACTGACCGGCTACGAGGGACAGACGCGCGAAATCGTACTGCTGACCGGTACTCGCCGGCCTTCGGAACTGCGGGTCAATGGCGTGCGCGTGCCTTTCCGGCTGGAGGGCCGGTCTCTCCTAGCCGGGATCCGCTTCGGGGAGGCGGCCAATCCGCAACGGCTGGACCTCACCACGCTCTGGAAGAACGCCCCCAGCCCGGGCGCAAGCCCCGTCGAAATTACGGACAAGACGGTGCTGATATCCGATCGTAGCTTCGGCGATGGCGTCTGGGACGTCGACATGACCTGCGACTTCCGTCGCGGGGGATTCTTCCTGCGCGCGGACGAATCCCTGAAGACAGGGATCCTGCCGATGGCGTTGTTGAACTGGTTTGCGGGAACGAATGGAAACATCTCCCTCTGGCACGCCAACCCGGCTGCCTTCCCGATCCACTGGACGCTGGGTAACACCCTGAAGCAGGGCGCGACGTACAGGTTTCACATCGAGTCCTTCGGGGGCCGCCAATCGGTCAGCGTCCTCGATCCCCAGTCGGGAAAACTGCTGGCCGGGCCGCTGTCGTACGTGGTCGATTCGATCGAGGGACAAGGGAAGATAGGTGTCCGCCTCGAGGGAGGCCGTGCCGTGGTCAATCGGGTCGCTTTCGCGCCAGCCCCGCCCAGTGGGCAAGTAAGCCCGGCTTCCCTGGATCTCTCGACGTTGGTCCATGACGCCTTCCTTCCGCGGGAGGTGACGCGGCGGTATGGACAACTGGCTCCGCCGGGGACGCCCATCCCTGGGGGCAATCTCATCGATGCGGACTATGCGAAGGAGCAGGAAGCTCTTTGGGGAGGCAAGAAGGACTGAATGACCCAGAAGATGCCGCTGTTTAAAGTGAAGCCGGTCGACCGGGACTACTTCCGGGCTCGACTGGACTCCTTTCTTCCCAAGAAGGTGGTTGATGTCCACACGCACGTCTGGCTGGCCCGCTTCCGGGCTGCCGGCGACCACACTGACCGAGCCGTCTCTTGGCCCCACCTGGTGGCAGCTGAGAATCCGGTCGAAGACCTGCTTGAGACCTACAAGCTCATGATGCCGGGCAGGGAGGTGATTCCGGTCATCTTCGGAATGACCCTCGTTCCCGCCGACGACCTTGAAGCTGGAAACCGCTACGTGGCGGACTGCGCGGCTCGTCACAACCTGCCCGGCCTGATTTTCGCCAATCCCCGGTGGAGCGCCGAGGAGTTTGAGCAACGCATCGTGGCCGGGGGCTTCCTGGGCGCCAAGGTCTACCTCACGTGGTCAGACCCGGCGCTCGCCGGGGATCAGATCCAGATTTACGATTTTCTCCCACCCCATCAGCTGGAGGCGCTCGACCGCCGCGGCTGGATAATCATGCTCCACATCCCGAGGAGCGGCAGGCTCAAGGACCCGGTCAACCTGCGGCAACTCTGTGAAATCGACCAGCAATACCCGGACGCCAAGGTGATCGTGGCTCACGTGGGAAGGGCTTACTGCCCGGAGGACGTCGGCGAGGCCTTCGGCGTGCTGGCGGGGACGCGGAATCTGTACTTCGACATTTCCGCGAACACCAACGCGGAGGTTTTCGAGCATCTCATCAGGGCGGTGGGACCGCGCCGCATTCTGTTTGGCAGCGACCTGCCCATCGTCCGCATGCGAATGCGGCGGATCTGCGACAACGGCACGTACGTCAACCTTGTTCCCCGCGGTCTGTACGGAGACGTTTCAGGCGACGAGAACATGAGGGAGGTTGACGCAGCCGAAGCCGGGAGGCTGAGCTTCTTCCTTTACGAAGAGATCGACGCCTTTCGTCGGGCCAGCGAGCGAGCCGGGCTCGGGCGAGGCGACGTAGAGGACGTTTTCTGCAACAACGCGCTCCGGATGCTCAAAGAAGCCGGGATGGACTTCGGCAAACAAGCGCAGTGAGGATCGCACCATGAGACCGACAGTAGGTTTGCTTCCGCTCTACATCGAGCTTTATGACCGGGCGTGGCCCGAGCTGAGGGCACGAGTCGACGGTTTCCGGACCGTGATTGCCGAGGAACTCGAGAAACGGGGCGTCGACGTCGTCTGCCCGCCGGTCTGCCGGGTTGCGCCTGAATTCGAGGCGGCTTTGAGGAGTTTCGAAGAGGCCGGAGTGGATGCGCTGGTCAGCTTGCACCTGGCCTACTCGCCTTCCCTCGAGTCGGTCGACCTGCTGGCCCGGACGTCTATCCCGCTGGTGGTTCTCGATACCACCCCGACGTACTCGTTCGGACCCACGCAGAAACCGGAGGAGTTGCTCTACAACCACGGCATCCACGGGGTTCAGGACCTCTGTAACCTGTTGCTCCGCCGGGGAAAGAAGTTCGAGATCGAGGCTGGTCACTGGGAGAAATCGGACGTCCTGAACCGCGTGGTCTCTTTCGCCCGCGCCTGCCGAATGGCGTCCCGGATGCGGACCTCGCGGGTCGGACGTATCGGGCGGCCCTTCGTCGGGATGGGGGATTTTGCCGTGAACCCCGAGCAGCTCCAGCGGATTGGCATCCAAACCGTGGTGGCGCAGCCCTCCGACCTCGCCCGGCTGCTCGACGAAGTGCGACCTGAAGCCATCGAAGAGGAGATGCGGCTGGACCGCAAACGGTTTGTGATGGTGGGCGTCGATCCAAGCTCACACCGGGACACGGTCCGGACCAGCCTCGCCGTCCGGGCGTGGATCGAACAAAACGGGCTTTCCGCCTTCACCTTCAATTTCATGGAGATCGACCAGAAATCGGGGATCCCGACCGTGCCGTTTCTGGAGGCGAGCCACGCCATGGCTCGCGGCATCGGCTACGGAGGCGAAGGCGACGTATTGACGGCCGCGCTCGTGGGTGTCGCCGCGTCGACATTCCCAGACACCACGTTTACCGAAATGTTCTGTCCGGACTGGGAGAACCAGGCGATCTTCCTGAGCCACATGGGCGAGATGAATTACCGGGTGGCGGCCCGGCGGCCAATCCTCAAGACCAAGGCCTTCCCTTTCACGGACGCCTGCCCGCCGGTCGGGCCGGTTGGCTGCTTTCGCGGCGGAGAAGCTGTCTTGGTGAACCTCGCCCCGCAATTTGGCGAGAGTTTCGCCTTGATCACCGCCCCGGTGACGATGCTCGATGTCCCGGGAGGAGACGCATTCCAGGACTCGGTGAGAGGGTGGTTCAGGCCGAAGATGTCCGTCGAGTCGTTCCTTGAAGAGTACAGCCGCAACGGAGGCACGCATCACCTGGCGCTCGTCTACGGCAACGTAGCCCGGGAACTTCAAAAGTGGGGACAGCTGATGGGCTGGAAAACGGTGGCGCTGGCGTGAACCAGGCGAGGGTGTTGCGAAAGCCGTTGTGGCGGCGAGTTTATGGAGGCGGCGGCAGAGGCTGCAGTCTGTACATCCCTCGGAATCGCTCTCTGTTAGCAGAGACTATTGTGGCCGGGAAATCAACAGATCCTTAGGTCCGTAGGACCGGCACGTCAGCTATCTTGCTCCGCTGCTGACGTGTCAGTCCTACGGACCTCGGGTCACCTTGCCACCTGGTACATCGTTTCATCAAAGGAGAACATAACAATCGACGTCTTGAGGCCTGAAAGGCCGGTGCTTATCAGCCCGGGGCGCAGCGATCTTCACGTAGCCCCGGGTCAAGAGGCGACCGCACCTCGGAGCCCTGAAAGGGCGCAAAGACCGCCAGATCGCTCAGCCTCTTACGCCCCTGCAGGGCTCGCCGCACGGTGCGCCTCGCAACCCGGGGCTACGCGAAAGGCGCTCCGCCCCGGGCTGATAAGTACCAGCCTTTCAGGCCTCAAGACCGAATCTTTGCGGTTAGCTCGTATGTTCCCTTTTCATGAAACGATGCACTAGTTCTATGAGTAATTTTCAACCCTCGGAAGGAGACCCGAGATGCAGAACCGTCGTTCGTTCATGAAGGCCAGCCTGGCCGGCGGGTTCACGCTGTCAGCGGCCGCACAATCGCAGGAGAAACCGATCCAGGGCTTCGAGAAGACAGCCAGGGACACAAGCGCTTCCGAAAGCTGGAAACCGGTCTCCGACCGCAAAATCCGGGTGGGGCTGATCGGTTACGGCCTCTGCCAGTTCTCCGCCTGGTTCTGCTTCCAGGATCACCCGAACGTGGAGATCGTGGCAGTCAGCGACCTTCTACCCGATCGCTGTGCCGAGCTCTCCCGGGTGGTCAAGTGCCCGAAGACGTACCCTTCCCTGGAGGAACTGGTCAAGGACCCGAAGATCGAAGCGGTCTTCCTGGGAACTGACGCGCCCAGCCATGCCCGGCACGCCATTCTCGCCCTGGAGCACGGCAAGCATGTTTCCACCGCTGTGCCGGCCGTATTTGGGTCGCTCGAAGATGCCGACAAGCTTTTCGAAGCCGTGAAGAAGAGCGGGCTCAAGTACATGATGTTCGAGACGTCCTGTTTCCATGAAGATCTCCACGGCATGCGGGAGATCTACAAAGCCGGCGGCCTCGGGAAACTGGTCTACGCGGAAGGCGAGTATTACCACTACATGCCGGAGCCGCTCGACTCCTTCAAGGGGTGGAGAATCGGTTTGCCGCCCCAGTGGTACCCCACTCACTCGAATGCATACCACGTAGGCGTCTGCGGCGGCAGCTTCACCGAAGTCTCGTGCATGGCCATGCCCAGCCAAGTCGAACATCTGAAAGCCGCCAACAACGTTTACAAGAACCCCTTCGGGACGGAGATCGCCCTGTTCAGGACCAGCGAGGGAGGTAGCGCGCGCATGGCGGTCAGCTGGGATACTCCCGGGCACGGCGCCGAAGCCGGGAGGATCCGCGGCCAGAAAGGCACTTACTACGGGAAGTACCAAGGCCTCGAGAAGAACCTTCCGTCGATCAAGCGCCCCCCGCTTCCGCCTTTGAACGATCCAGGCTACCACGGCGGGTCACACAGCTACCTGATGCACGAGTTTGTGATGTCGATCATCGAGAACCGGAAGCCGCTGATTGACGTCGCCTGGGCGCTGAACATGACGGTCGGAGGCATTGTGGCGCACCGTTCCGCGTTGAAAGACGGCGAATTGATGAAGATCCCGCAATACCGGATGCTCGCATCGTAGGGAGCTGGCCGGACAAGGCCGGTCGGAGCTGGCGGCTATCGCACGAGGAGGAACCATGCCATTTGAGCGTCGCACGTTTCTGAAGGGCCTGGCCGGAGTTTCACTGCTGCCTGAGCTGGCGCCAGGGGAGTGGCTGAAGACTCAAGCAGCGCGGCGGCCTTCCCGACAACTGATCGACCTTACCGGCGCCTGGAAGATGCAGGTCGATCCCCACGATGCCGGTTCCAAAGTCGAATTCTTCTCTCCGGCCTTCGCGCGCGAAAGCTGGGTAGACGTCTCGATTCCCGCGACTTACAACCACTGTTTTCCTCCCATGGACGGTTACCGGGGTGTCTGCTGGTTCACGCGTTCCTTCAAGGTCCCTTCAGACTTGGCTGACTGGCCGGCCTACCTTTGTTTTCAGGGCGTCAACTACTACACGACCGTCTGGCTCGACGGGAAGAAGCTGATTGAGAACAAGGACGCCTTCCTTCCCTTTGAGGTCCGCCTCCCGGCCCAATCAGCGCCAGGCAGCGAAGCGCGGCTGACCGTCCGAGTGGACAGCGTGCGGGCGAAAGGCGAGCTTCCCACCTTCGAGGGTTGGTTCCCGGACGGCGGGATCCTGAGAGAAGTCTGGCTGGAGGTCAGGCCCCGACTGCACATCGAACACGTCCAGACCACCGCCGCCGTCAGGGATGGTGGCGGTGAGTTGGCGCTCCGGGTGCGGGTTTTCAACGAGTCCGAGTCTCCAACGAGGGCTCAACTGTACATCAGGATCCTGGATCAGCAGGGAAAAGAGGTGGCAGCGCTCGTTTCGGAGTCGTCCGAGATCGCCTCCCGCCAGTCGGTTAATCTCCAGGCATCCAGATTCCTGCCCCGGGCCGCTGCGTGGACTCCGGAGTCCCCTGCCCTTTATACGGCCGACATCGCGCTGGTTGGCGGGTCCACTGAGACGGATCGCTGTGAGCAGAGGTTCGGGTTCCGGACGATCGAAATCCGTGAAGGCGCCCTGCGCCTGAACGGGAAGCCCGTCTTTCTCACCGGCTTCAACCGCCACGAGGACTCCCCGCGCACGGGCCAGGCGATGGACCTCGACCAGGCCCACCAGGACTTCCAGGACATGAAGCAGGCCAGCTGCAATTTTGTGCGCCTCTGCCACTATCCTCACCATCCGGGCGAACTGGACCTCTGTGACGAGCTCGGGCTTCTCGTCATGTGCGAGATCCCCCTGAACGGTTGGGGGATGAGCGGGGTCGCGGGTTCCTACGGCTGGGACCCGGCCGAACTGCCCAGTATCCGGACGGCGGCCGAGCGGCAGCTAACGAAGATGATCGCTCGGGACATCAACCATCCTTCGGTCATCTTCTGGTCCGTCTGCAACGAGCCGGTGGAAAGTCACAAGGAGATCGTTGAAACCAACAACGGCCTGATCCGCCTGGCCCGCAGCCTCGATCCCACCCGGCTCGTCACCCACGTTTCGATGAACTGGACGGATGCCGGGAAAACAAAGGCGTTCGACTTCGACGATGTGATCTCCGTCAACCAGTACTCAGGCCACAGGCGGCTCGACAACCCGGCCTTCGACTTCTCGGAGGCCGCCGAGTGGCTGCGGCAGAAGCTGGACGAACTGCGGGCTGTCTACCCTGGCAAGCCTGTCCTCGTCACCGAATTCGGCTTCCCGTGCTTGCCAGGCATTGATGGGCCGATCGGCGAGGACACCCAGGCGGAGGACTTCGAAGCCGAGTTCGGCGCTTTAACGCATCCCAGAGTCTGTGGGGCAACGGTCTGGTGTTTCGCCAAGCATCCCTGGCCCCCGGGCGGCTACGCGAAGGTGCTGTTCAACACGAGCCCTTACGGGTTTGTCAGCCGGGATCGCACTCACAAACTGAAGGCTTTTCACCTGGCGAGCAGGCTCTTCCGGGAACGACAGGCAGCGAAGAGCTGACGGCGCGGCAACACAGGGGAAAGCGCAGCGAGCGTGTTGAAAAAGCCTTTGGGCAGGGCTGTTTATGGAGTGCGGCCGCAGAAGATGCGCTTTATACACATCTCGGAACCGCTTTCCCGCATGGAGGTAGCGCCGCGCTCAGGTCCGTAGGACCGGCATGTCTATAGAAACGGGACCGGTAGGGTGCCAAGGTCCGTAGGACCGTCACGTATCTCGAAGGCGACTGAACACGTGTCGGTCCTACGGACCTTGGGTCGCCTTCGGCGCCTGTTTCTATAGACGTGCCGGTCCTACGGACCTGAGGACACCGCCGGCTCGAAGAGGAGGTTCCGAGATGCGCATAAAGTGCAGGGCTGAAGGACTCCGATGTCTCACCAGGAGGTCCTGGCGACGGCGAACCATAAAAAAGCTCGGAGCATACAGACTATCAAACATTTTCAACAGCCTCGCTGCGCTTGCGGGTGTTACGGTGTGCCGTAGGAGGACAATGTGAAGCAGATCAGTCAAGTTCTTGCTCTCTTTGCGATCGGCTTCGCCCTGCTTGGCCCCGCCCTCTGTGTGGCCGGTACAGACGCGCCTGTCCTCGTGCTCTCTTCCCAGAATCCCGCGGTCCTGGTTCTGCCAACTCCGGCGGACGGACTGGTCCGCCTCGGAGCAGACGCCCTTGCGCGCTACATAACCGCGGTCACAGGGGTGGCCCCTAAGGAGCTTGCGTCTGCCATCGAAGGTCACACCCCAATCGTCTTCGCCCTGGCGGCCTTCCCCTACATGCGCCCGGACGGCTATCGCCTGGAAATCACCGGCCAGCCGGGCAGGGAGGCCATCCGGGTAACGGCCCCCTCGACGGCCGGCCTCAAGTACGGCGCGTACCGCTTGATCAGGGAAATGCGCCAGCAGGGGAGGGAGATTCAAGTGCCACCCCTTCAGATCGAGGCCAGTCCCTGGGTGAAGACACGCGAGCTTTTTGTCGCGGAGATCGAATGGCACCCGACGGAGGGCGAGAAAGCGCATCTCGAAGAACTGCACCGGGCCTTCGACTGGCCGCACTGGGAGAATCAGCGGCTGGATACCTACGTCGACCTGGTCGACTGGATGGGCTACAACTCGCTGCAGCTGATGGATCTCGAGTCGATCGCGAAGATGGCCGGCGTTGATCGGGAAGTCCTGACGGCCAAAACCAGCTCGATGTACCGGCGGGCGCGCAGCCACGGTATGTCGACCGCCTTCTTCCTCTGGACGCAATCCGGGCTCAAGCACGGCCGACCGGACAACTGTCCCCGGGCGCCAGACGAGATGGAGGACATCCGCGCTCATTGGGACTACCTGTTCGCGAACCATGGGAACCTGGTCGATCGCTGGATCCTCCACTGGGCAGACCCGGGCGGATGCGCCCGCAACGGCTGCACGATCAACACCACGCAACTGCTCGCCAACGAGTTTGGCCGAAGGCTTCGCAGCCGCAGCCTCCCGGGCGTCACGAGCTACAGTCTCTGGGCGCTGCGCTGGCACGCCGGGAAATCGGGTGTGTGGGACGGGTTCCAGGATTGGCGGTCAGTGGTCAACTCGGGCCTCCTGGACCCCGAAATCGGCATCAACCTCGGGCGTTACTACAAGGCCGAAATCGCCGAGGCGATTCGCGCGCAGAATCGGAGGACGGGAGTCTGGGGCTGGTACACAAACGATTTCGAAACCCATCCGGCTCTTCACGTCCACGACCTGATCCTCCAGAATGAATTCGGCCAGATCCCGCACAGCGCCGGCACGGTTCTGGACTGGTATAGCCTGGAAGACAACAACCACCTGCTCGACCTTCCCAGCCTCTACGTCGGCGCACAGATGCTTTGGGATCGAACCGCCTCGGCCAAGGAAGCCCTTCACGGCTTTTGCGAGGCCCTGTGGGGCCCGGCGGCCGACTCTGTTTTCGAGGCCCTTCAGGCGATATCACAAGTCCGCTGCGGACCCGGGGAACCGTGGGTCACGAGGGACTGGTGGCCCGAAAGTTACATGTGCCGGCTGGGGAGAGGATCAGACGACCCGGAAACGGATTTCCGAGTTTCGGACGAAGCCCTGAAGAAGCTGGACGCCGCGAAGATCGACCCCGGTTTCGTGCCCAAGATGCCTCTCCTCGTCGATCCGCAGGAATTCCTTGAACTCATCCGTTTCCAGCTGGTCCGCGTCAGGGACTTCGCGGCAGTCAGGACCGCTTATCAGCAGGCGCTTGAGCCTGCTGATGCCGGAAGGTTCGGCGAAACGAAAGCCAAAATGAGCCGGCTGCCGGAATTCAGCGATGTCCTGCCGAAGGGCTACGGCGCCGGACTCGAGCTTTACTACGACAAGATACTCCGCGGTTTTGCGGGCGCCTGGCTGGAGCGCAGTCCGGAGGGGAACCTGGCTCTGGGAGCAAAAACGACGGCCGGCAGCTGTTTCAATGGCGATCCGCGCTTCTCGCCCGAGATGGCCGTCAACGGCCTGACCTGTGAGATCCGCGAGCAGGGGTGGATGGCGGACCGTTCAGGAGCGGAGTGGTTGAAGATCGACCTTGGGTCGCCAACGACGGTTCGCTCCGTACGTGTCTACGGGAGAGGATGCCGGCGGGAGTTCTGGGAAAACAACGTTGTCTCTCCGATAACCTCGGTGAAGGTCTACTGGGCAAGCTCGGATCCCGACCCTCGGAACGGCAGTGTGGGGGCTGACGAGGCAGGCTACTCGCTTCTCGGAGGCTTCGAGAAGTGGTCACCCGGCAGCGACCCGCTCGCCTTCCGGGATGTCCTGGCAGCCTCTCCGATCTCCTCGCGCTATATCAAGCTGGTGTTCGAGACCCCGCCCGGCCAATCCAATCCGGGCTGCGGGGAGATCGAGGTCCGCTGAACACATGGGATTACGGCGGCCGGAATAGTGGTGGATCTATCCATGCTCAAGGACGGGGAGCTGCTCAAGTCCCGTGGTCTCGGATGCCGGTTTCACAGGGGAGGATTGCATGTCTCGAACAACGCTTCGTCTGTCATCACTCGTCATGCTGACCGCGGTCGAGTGCCTGTTCCTGCTGCAGATGGGGACGACTTCGCTCGGGGCTGGCAAACGCCTCCTCAACCTCGAGAACCAGTTCCTCTCGGTTCACGTCGACAGCCAGGACGGGTCGATCCAAAAGGTCGTCAACAAGGAACTTGGCGAGTCCTACGATTTCGAGTCGACCGGTTTCAGCGTGACCATCGACGGGGCGACCTTGAAGTCCGAGCGCAGCCACAAGCTGCTCGCGGAACCAAATCGCCTGGTTCTGACCTTCGATTACCCCGGACTAACCATTGACCTGCATTACGAGATGCCGCCAGCCAAGGGCTTCCTCGAGAAGTGGGTCGAGACCAGGGCGAAACAGCCTAAAGCTTTCTTCCTGGAAACCGTTCTGCTCGAGGACGCTCGGTCACGGTCCTTCAGGGAAATCCACTTTCACGACGACAACACCATCTGGCGCTGCCCGATCAACCTCTTCCTCCGGGGCCGACGTGGCGGCTGCTTTGCAGGAATCGAGTACCCGTACTGGGACTACGCAATCGAAAAGAATCGCGCCTTTCGGCTCGGGTACCGGCCGAAACACGAGGTCCCGGCCGGTGAGCGCCACTCGAGTGAGAAGTACTTCCTGGGCGTGTTCCGACGCGAAGGCATTTCCCGTTACTCCCACGGTCCGTACCCCGGCCGGGTCAACGCGCCCTATCTAAACTGGAAGGGAACCGGCCTCTCCCAGCACTTCCCCGAAAGCAAGATTCCTGAACAGGCGGTCGAAGCGGAATCGCTGGATTGGGGAGAGGTCTGGGCCATGCAGGAGTTCATGCGTCACGTCCTGCCGGAACTGCCGCTTCCGGAGGACGGCTACCGGATCTGGCAAAACGGCTGGTGGGCCGGCCTCTTCAAACTCGATACGGCCCAGTTGGAGCTTCTCAAGGCAGCGGGAATCAAGGACGTCATGACGGCCCACACCTGGTACGGCCAGGGAATGCACCCGATGGAGGAACCCTACCTGCGGAACATGGGGATTGAACCGCCCGGCTTTCCCCTGCCGCGCGGCCCAGTCAGCCAGACCGGGAAGATCGCGCTCGACAGCCCTGCCTTTCACAACGAGAGTCGGAACTTCGGGCTCGAGTATGAAGACCCCGAAGAGTTCGAAAGCGAGTTCCGGGCGCCAAAGATCTTCGAGGACTATGTCGACTACGGCCGCAAGATCGGCGTTCACGTCGACAGCTTTGCCCTGCCCGGCATCTACTTTAAGAACCGACCCGACTGGCTCTCGGTCGACGAAAAGGGGCAGCCGAGCCTGTACATCTTCGGCCGCCGGACCTCATGCCCCGCGTCCGATGACTACATGCGGTTCCTCCTTCGCCTTCATGTCCACGTGTTCGAGAAGTACCAGCCGCGCTGGTGGGGCTGGGACGGCCGCTGGATGAGTCACTGGGACGTGGCCCTGACGAGGCCGGGCGGACAAGGAGTGGGTCCGGACCCCTGCTATGCGCCCAACCACGGGCACCTGCGGGGCGACAACTACTACCGCGAGTGGAAGAATATCAACGCCTTCCTGGCGGAGCTGCGGAAGCGCTTCCCGAGGATGTGCCTGGAGCAGTACCTTGGCCTGAAGAGGGGCGGTCCCTGGGCTCTGCGCTACCTCAACGCTGACGACAACTACTACGAAACCAGCGGGGCCGACATAAACAGATTCCAGGCCTGGCACAATCAGAACGACCGATTCCGCCCCAATTACAAGAATTACGCGGCAGTGTTCGGAGAATCGCCGCAGGATTTCCAGCTCAACGTGATCGCGGCGATCAGCGCGACCACATACTGCCAGATCGGACCAGGCTTCAAGGGGCTGGCCCTGCCGGAGAACCGGGAGTTCCTTCGGAAGTGGAGGGACTGGGCTAGCCGCAACTACGAGTATCTGAAAGTCAAGCGCGACCTCTTCGGCTGTCCCGGCTACGTACCGATCGACGGGAGCGCGCACGTCATCGGAAACCGGGGGTTTATTTTCCTGTTCCCAGGCGGAATGGGAGCTCACGATCCCGAGTTGAAAAGGAAGGCATCCGAACTGGGAAAGGCGACGCGCGCCTCGATTCCCCTGAACAGATGGATAGGGCTGAAGACAGATCCAGGTCAGAAGCTGCGAATCAGAGAGGTCTATCCCATGGAAGGTCGGGTGCTGGGCGTTTACCGATACGGCGAGGATTTCCTCTGCGACGTGCCCCGGGACTCAGCTCTCGTGCTCGCCATCGAGCCGGTATCGAAGCAGGAAAAGATCACCGCTCCGGTATTACCGGGAAACGCGGCTGTCCTGAAAGCCTTTTGAGAGGCGCCCTATGCGAGAGATCGCCCCCGATCGCGAAGGACGTCTTGGACAATCTGAAGGAGGGGTTTAGTCATGCGCAGGCTGGCCTCTGTCTTTGCAGTGGTTTCGGTAGCGATGACGGCGTTTGGGACTCAGCCGGTTCAGGCTCAGGAGAAGGTCTACGCGTACTGCGTCGAGCTCGGCGTGCCGGGTGTCACCCAACGACCCGTGTCCGAACTGACCAGGCTCGTCAGGGAGAGTGGCTTCGACGGAATCGGCTTCCCGATACTGGTCAACCCGGAGCTCGATGAAACGCTGCGAGCCTCTGACGAGGCCGGGCTGAAGGTCTACGTGTTGCACGTACCAATCAAGTTCGGCCCGGACGGCGCACAGTACGACTCCAGGTCTCGGGAGAGCATCCTGAAGCTCAAGGGTCGGCCGGTCACGATCGTGGTCACCCTGGGAGGTCTGAAACCAGGTGATCCGGAGGGGATGGAGCCGGCGGTGCGGGCGCTGCGTGAGTTGGGTGACGTGGCCGCCCAGGCAGGCGTCAGGATTTCCCTTTACAACCACCTCGACACGTGGAACGAAAGCGTCGCGCAAAATATCGAAGTGGTCCGGAAGGTCAACCACCCGCAGGTTGGCTACAACTTCAACGTCTCCCACTGGGTCCCGCTCGAAGGGGACAAGGACTACCGGCCGCTGTTACGGGCCAATGCCGACAAGCTCTTCTGCCTGATCATCTGCGGGTCTCAGATCGGGGGCAAGGGTCAGGTCCTGCCACTGGGCCAAGGCAACTTTGACAACCGTGCGCTGCTGAAGAGCGTGAGGGAGATCGGCTACAAGGGGCCCATCGGGATAATGTTCTACAGTATTCCCGGCGATCCCAACGACCTGCTGAATCAGGCGATGAAGACGTGGAAGTCCTGGCAGCCGGCCTGGTAGCCGCTTTAGAACCGATCAGATGGAGGACCAGATGAAACCGATGCTGTTGCTCATCGCCTTACTCACGGTTCCGCTCGAGGCGGGAACCACGCTGGATTTTTACTTTGGTCACCAGGCGGTCGCCGATCGGCACGGGGTGATTGCCCCCTGGTACAAGGGCCAGAACGGGCAGTACGACTACCGGGTGAGGGTTGCCGCCGAGACGCTGAAGCGTTACCCATGGGCAATGCCGCCAAAGGTTCTGAAGCCGGCGCCCGAATATGTTTACAGCGGCCATTGGAACATCGATGACAACGGGACCATCATGGCCATCGCGGACACGGAATGGATGAACGGGGATCTGGGCCAGCGGGCGGCTTTCATCCTCGGGAGCCTGATCGACTACTACCAATACACGGGAGACCCGGCGAGCTTCGCGCCGATCACCCTGATGGCCGACTACCTGACGACCTCCTGCCAGACTCCTCCCACCCACGCCTGGCCGAACATGCTGATCAGCGTACCTACCATGGGTACCGTTTATGGACCCTGCAAGATCGGGACAAGTGACACCCTGAAGGACCGCCACGGCAAGATTCAGCTCGACACCGTCGGCGAGATCGGGCTCGAGCTAGTGCGAGCCTATGAGCTGACTGGGAACGTCCGCTGGTACGAGGCAGCGAAGCGCTGGGCGGACCTGCTGGCGGCCAACCGGCGGAAGGAGCCGGGCGTCTCACCCTGGGGCCGATACGCGAACAACGCCCGCGGAACAGGGATGAACGGGCCGCAGAACGGGACCGTGGCGATGATCCTTTTGTTTTTCGATGAGTTGATCAGGACGGGTTACTCGGGTCCTGGCGGCAGCATCGTCGCCGCCCGTGATGCCGGCCGTGCCTACCTGCGCGACATCGTCCTCCCCAACTGGACGGTCCGGGACGCCTGGGGACGCAATTTCTGGGACTGGGAGTGCCACACGGCCGACCTCTACGGCGCGGAGTTCTCTTCCCTGTACCTGATGCAGAACAAAGACTATTTCGAGAACTGGGAACGGGATGCGCGGAACATCTTGAGCCTCTTCGTTCACATGGCATGTGTGAACCCGGCGTCCAAGGCCGAGGTCTACCACGGCGCCTGGGCGTATCCCGAGTCAACTTCCTGCTGCAGCACTTCACTCTGGTATTCCACGCTCGAGATCGCCAGCGTGTTTGCCCGCTACGCCGTTGAAGCCGACAGCGAGTGGGCCCGCGAAATCGCCCGCCGTTCAGGCATCCTGGCCACTTACGACCCGAAGGAAAACGGACAAACGATGGACGCTCTCGAAGGGGGAGTGATCGTCAACAAGGACTGGTTCAAGATCGCGCACCCCATGGCGCTTCGCTACGTCCTGCGGCTCATGGCCTGGCTGCCCGAGATTGCCGGGGCCAACCGGGAAAACCACATCATGCGCTCCTCGGGAGTCGTGCGGCGAGTCACTTACGACAAGGGTAAAGTGGCGTACTCGACTTTCGACGCGCCAGCGCGTTCGATCGACGTCCTCCGTCTCTCCTTCACGCCGTTGTCGGTGACCGCGAACGGAAGGCCCCTGTCGCTGAAATCGGATGCGGCCACGAACGGCTACCAGGTCAAACCTCTGCCCGGCGGCGATTGTATCGTCTCAATCCGCCACGACAACGCAACGGACATTGTCGTTGAGGGACCGGACCCTCAGAAATCAGTGGAAGCCGCGCAGATGACCTTCACCGGAAGCTGGGCTGTCAAACGTCACGAAGGCGAACCAACAGGCGACAGCCGGGTGAGCAACCAGGCCGGCGCGACCGCCGGCTACCAGTTCGTCGGGAACCAGGTACGAGTCATCGGGTCCGTCGGTGAAACAGGGGGGCTGGCCGAGGTCTACCTGGACAACGTCAGGCAACTTGTACCCATCGATTGCTACAGTCCGGTCGGAATTGGCCGCCAGGTCCTCTACTGGCGGAACGGCCTGGAAAACGGGACTCACACGCTGAAAATCGTCGTCCGGGGCGAAGGCAACCCGGTCGCGAAGGGCCGGGACGTTATGATCGACGGGATCCAGTCGTCAGACGCGGCGGGGGACAGCGGTTTTGGCGAGGGCGGAGGGCCGACCGGCGCGCAGCGATTCGCGTTCGGGCTCCGCGACCGCCAGGACTATGTGGATAAGGCAGGCAAAAGCTGGAAGCCCGGACTGGAGTGCATCGTTCGAACGGGCAACGACACGGATGTCGTCACCAAAGCGTGGATGACCGACCCCTGGCCGACAGTTGTAGAGTCGACGGCTGATCCCATGCTTTTCCGCCACTGGATCTACGGCAAGGAGATCATCCTCAACGTGACCGTGGGACCAGGCACTTACGACGTCAACCTGCGGTTTGCCGACAACGAGGTGGACGGGCCGGGTCAGCGGACCATGACGGTGGACATCAACGGGGAGACCGTGGCCCAGGGGCTGGATGCCTGGGCCAAGGCCGGCGCGCGCGCCACGGCGACAGACGTGGTCTTCAAAGCCGTCAAGCCGAAAAACGGCGCCATCGCCATCCGCCTGACCGGTGAGCAAATCGCGCAGAGGCAATGCGATGCGTTTATTAACGCCCTGGAGGTGACTCCGGCAAGGTAGTGTTGTGGCACAGCCGCCGTCCTTCCAACACCGTCCGAAACCCTGGGCTACGTGGAGTTGTGAGGGCATCTTGCGCCCTTTCAGGGCTATGCTCCAAGACCGTCCGAAACCCAGAGCGGAGCGCTTTTTTGCGTAGCCCTGGGCTTCGTCCGCCACGGGGGCTCCAGCCCTGAAAGGGCGCAAGACAAGAAGCAGCAGAGACATCGTTCCATGGCTCGCGCCTACTGCAGAGCCGTGGCGAACGGTTTCCAGCGTTTGCGGAAGGTAACGACAGCGGTCCCCGAGCCGGCGTCGAAATCGACTGGCAGCCAAAGGCACCGGGACTCGTTCAGGTCGGTCGAGCCGGGTTTGGGAGGGCTCAAATGGTGCTCGTCGCGGGTGATCCACCACTGATCAAACATCGCCAGCACGGTATCGGTCTCTTTCAGGTAAAGAAGACTGGTTAACTGCCCTCCCCAGCTGTTCTTGCCGGTCAGTTGTCTCTTGGCGCCGTATGGTCCCAGAGGCGAATCAGCAGTCGTGTAGAAATTCTCGGTGCCCCCCAGCCTGCGACTCCCGACGCTGCCACCAGGTATTTGCCCTTGTACTTGATCATCGCGGGCGCCTCGCATCCCTCGCTAAGGGCGTACACCCCTTCCTGGTTGGAGCTCAGGTAGTCGTCAGTCAGGCTATCGATCCGGATGGCGTAACGGCCGTTTGAGCCGGGAACGGCAGTCGCCAGAGGTTCGTGATCGGTGTAAACCAGATAGGCTTTGCCGTCGTCGTCCTTGAAGACATTGTGGTCGGAAGCGAAACCGGTATCGGCGCCGACCTCCCGCGGACCCAGAACCGTAAACGGGCCGACCGGGGTATCCGAGACGGCGACCATCATCATGACGGCCGGGTACTGCATGTGAAAGCAGTACCACATGACATATTGCCGAGTCTTGTCGTTATAGAGCACGTGCGGCCGCCCGCTCGTGCCCAGCGTCCCCCAGCCTCTGCGGGGAGGCACAACGGCCTTTCCCCGGTACGTCCAGTCAACCAGGTTGGGCGAACTGTAGACGAGCACGCCGTTCCAGAGCCTCGGTTGGGCCGATCCGTAAAGTCCCCGGGGATTGCCGGCATAGCTCGTCCCGTACCAGTAGAACGTCTCTCCTACCCGTGTAATCCCTCCGTCGTGAGCCTGAATCGGCTTCGACCGGGTGTCGAGCCAGGTGGAGTGATTGACGATCACGGCATCGGCCTTTGGGATCTCAGAAGCGTCGGTCACAGGGAGGACCACCCCGGCAAAGAGCAATAAAGCGAGACTTGACCCGACGACCAGCGCTGCTCTGGATTTCATACTCTCGCCTTTCTCCGCATGTTCTGCCAGGATGCGGTTTCGTTACGCACCGTGGAGCGCAGGCCCTGTCGACCCGCGCACGAGCAGCGTACTGTTGACGGAGTATTCGAGCCCAGTCTTCATAAAGGCGGACAGGAGATGGTCGATGGCCGCCACTGAGAGCTGTCCGATCTGCCGGTGATCGACTGCGATTGTGGTCAACTCGGGGTCCGTATAGGCCGAGAACTGCGTGTTTCCCCAGCCGATGATCGAAATCTGCCCGGGAACGCTCAGCTGACGCCGGCGCAGTTCCTTGAGCGCGCCGATCGCCATGATGTCTCCGCCGAACCAGACGGCCGTCGGCGGCTCCTCCTTCGAGTCCAGCAGCCGCTCGATGATGCGGCGCCCACCCTCGAGCGAGTAATCTCCCTCGACGATCCTGTATCGATCCAAGTAGCTCTGATATCGCTGGCAGCAGGATTCGAACGTCTTGTTCCGTTCGGGGGTCAGCTTGAGCGGTCCTCGGATGCTGCCGTAGACGATGTTTCGGTGTCCAAGCGAAATCAGGTGTTCGATGACCTGGATCGTGGAGTTGTGGAAGTTTATGTTGATGTTGCTGACGTAGTCGCGAATGGCGTTGAAATCGAGGAGGCAGACAGGAACCTTCTCCTCCGCCACCTGTTCAATAATTCGGAAGTCGAAAACCGAAGTCAGGAGGACGATTCCTGCGACTCGGGCTTCCACGAGATCCTCGATGCAGTCTCGCGCGGTGTCGGGGTCGAAATAGGTGTTGGTCAGAAGCAGGTCCATGCCTTTGGCCCGCGCAGCATCCCCGATCTCCTTGGCCATCTCGTTGAAAAAGGGGTTCGTAATGTCGGGCACAACAAGGCCGATCATGTTGCTATGTCCCTTGGCCAGGCTCGTCGCGTGGACGTTGGGGGCATAGCTCAGCTCGGTGACCGCTTTCATCACCCGATCCCGGGTGTCTTCCTTCACGACACCGATATTGTTTAGTGTTCTTGAAACTGTTGCCACCGAGACTCCCGCGGCTTTGGCAACATCCTTGATGGTCGCGCGCGATGAGGGGCTCATGGAGATTCTTCTTACACCAGGAAGCGAGAAAAAGTCATCCAGGAAATGCAAAGACATGTAACCCCTCAGTTTTGTTCAGGCACGCTTCAGGGCAGTCAGGATGAGTGCCGCCACGTCGGTGCTGGGGTCTTGTGCGATCCTGTCGAGGAGACTCGCCACCACGGACTCCAGCGTCTTTTGACCTCTGTTTTTGTTGAGGGTGTGGAGCACCGACATCAGGATCGAGCGGGTCTGGGCCCCGGCATCGGAGCTGGAGCCGAAGCTCACCTTTCTGGCGATGACAGTGGGACGCAGTTCCCTTTCCGCTCGGTTGTTGTGGGCGGGGACCCGCCGCTCGTCGATTCAGTGAAAGAGCCGATCCTGATGTTCGGTGAAGATGTCCTGGAAGGCCCGGACACCGAGATGGCGCGCCGGACTTCGGCACACCTTCAGGATGTGTTCCTGGAGGTCTTTGGCCTTACGGTAGTATTGCGGGTCGGGGAGGTCCTGGGAACCCAGATGCATGGCTTGGGAGAGAAGGGGGATGAGGGTGGCGGTGAAGGCCTTCACCTCGGCTTGGTCAGGGAAGTTCTTTTCCAGTTTCTCCAGATCTCGGAGCAGATGGGCGTAACAGTACTGGATCTTGACCGGCAGTTTGTGGTAGCCCTGGTAGCGGTCCACCACCAGGACGTTCGGGAGGTTTTCGGTTCCGAAGACGCCCTTGGGGACGGAAGCGGAACGGGTGTTCTTGAACAGGAAGAGGCTGAGGGCGGCGGTGCAAAAGAGCCAGGCGTAGCCCGAGCGTCCGTCGTTTCTCCATCCGGTCTCATCGGCATGCTTGGCCGGGTCTTGGCGGTAGAGTCCTGTGAGGCTTTCCATGACCGGAGCGAAGTAGCGGCCCAGACGGTGGAAGATGTCGACCAGGCTTCCCAGGTTGATGCCGGTCATCTCGGCAATCCGGCCCATCGGGATGCCGTGGACGTAGTGCATGACGGCCACCTGGGCGGTAAGCTGGTTCCCGTAAAGACTGCGGGAAAGGACCGGGGCCTGGGCCGTGAACTTCTTCCCGCATTGCGGGCACTCCTGATGGTGAAGGCGGTAAAGGATCCGTTTCGGTTCCCGGGGAGCATTGTCGATGACGGTTCGCGCGGTTTGTTTCCAAGGGGTCAGGGGAATACCACAATCCGGACAGCGCTCCACCACCAGATCGGCCGTTTCTTCCGTCAGGGAGGTCCGGCCATGGCCGGCATGCCCGGGGACCGCCCCTCCCTTTTTCCGGGTTTGGTCCTCGGGCGCGTTCTCTTTGAAGGGGACCTTCGAGGAGGGTGTGGAGAGGCCGAAGGGCCCCTCCTGGTCTGTTCTTTCCCGATATTTGAGCTGCGCCTTCAGCCGTTTGACTTCCTCGCTGAGCTGGTCAATGCGCCGCTGCTTTTCGAAGCACCCCTCACAGTACGCCATAGAGCGCCTTCCGGAAGTCTGTGACCAGCGGGTAGCCGAAGACGTACTTGACGCTGCGATTGGGCTGGTGGGTGGTATCGTTCTTCCCCCGACCGGTGGTCCGTCCCAGATATCTCCAGTTGGCGGCTTTGTAGCAGGTCCCCTGGAATCCCCGGGCGGGGTCGATAAAGGTCTCCAGCCAGACCACCGGATGGTGATAGACCCGCTGCCAGTCCCCGGAGATCCTTCGCGCCGTCCGCCCCAGCAGGTGCGAGGCCAAGTGAGGCACGTGAACGAAGGGCAGAATCAGGAACCGGGTGTTGACCGCCAGCTTGTGGAGGTTGGCAATCCGCTCCTCACGGCCCCATCCCAAGTACCGGTCCCGTGCGCCGATATGGCGAGGAGCACTGGACCAGCCCAGACAAGCCAATGGTCTCCCTTGCCAGAAGACGATATATTCGAGGTGTTCGCCGACCGGCCGGGCATAGCCCAGGTAGTGGTAGTGATGGATCAGGCCCTGATAGAGCCGTTCCCGCGGGGTGCCCCGGACCATGACGAAATCCAGGGACAAGTGGCTCAGGGGACCGGCCACCACGGTGTCGTCCACCTTGGGCGGGGGCGGTTGGGCTGGTTTCCGGGACAGCCATGGCAGCTCCCGCTTCCGCTCGGGCAGGACGATCAGCCCCTCCCGTTCCAGCTGAAGCATGAGTCCCCGGCAGACCACGTGTCTGAGGGCACCGTTCGGTTGAGTCCAGTTCCAGAAACGGCAGAGTTCCTTGGAGAGAAAGTACCGGCTCTGTCCCGGGTTTCGGTCGATAATCTGCCGGACCTCTTCAATCTCCTGTTCCCGATATACCCTGCCTCGATACCGGACCTCGATACCCACGATCCCTTGGGTAACACGGACAGGGCATTGAACGCAAGCAAAAATTCAGCCTGGGAGCCTGGGAAACAAAACTGAGGGGGTTACAAAGACATGTAAAAGCGCTTTCAGGTTCTCCCGACCAGCCCAGGGCCATGCCAGCCTAACCCGTAACCTCTCATAAACATTGGATAATTCTGTTCC
>JBHGBF010000290.1:0-6295 GCA_041946865.1 Acidobacteriota bacterium
ACGTGCCGATCCTACGGACCAGATCCTACGGACCCCCGAACCGAAAACTGAGGGGTTACGTGGTAATCCGGATTTTTGTTTGACGATTGAGAGCTGTTGGCCGATCATTAAGCAGTGACCGGCGGTGGGCGGCAATCCCTCGAATGCTCTGTCACGTGTCACCGATGGTCAATCGTCAACCATGAGACCTGGCGTTCTTCTCGTTCTTCCCATCCGCGAAGGCCACAATTTTGTCGTCTCGCCGGATCTCGGCCTTCTTTACCTGGGAACCGCCCTGCGCCACAAAGGCTTTGACGTGACGGTCCTCGACTGTCCCAAAGAGAATTTCACCTTTCGGGATTTCAAGCGTTTTCTCGAGGAACGACAGTTCGACGTGGTCGGATTCAGGTGCTTCAGCCGCGACCACAATTACGTCCACCATCACGCCAAAATCGCCAGGCAGGTGAATCCGAATGTCATCACGCTTGTAGGCGGGCCCCACCCCTCCGAGCTGGGGGAGTTTGTCCTGAACAGCATGCCGAGCGCGGATTTCGCCTGGGAATCGGAAGCAGAGGAAGGGCTGCCGCAGCTCCTCGAGTACTTCCAGGAATACGGCCGCGCCGTTCCCCGGAATCTGCTGGCGAACATACCCGGGCTTGTCTGGCGGGATCACGAAAACGGACGGGTCGTGAGCAACCCCCCGGCATTCAGTAAGGACCTTGACAGCTTCGGCCTGCCGGACTGGGAGCTGCTCCGACCCGAGACCTACCCGCCTTTCGTGTGGGACGGACAGTACTACCAGGTGGTCACGACACGGGGATGCCCGTATCCGTGCACCTACTGCAACACCCCGGGGCTGTCAGGCAGAAAGCTCAGACACCGCAGCATCGAGAATGTCGTTGAAGAGCTGAAGCTTCTGAAAAGCCGCTATCGGATCAAGAGCTTCAGCATAATGGACGACGAATTTACCCTGGATCGAAAGTACGCCGGGCGTCTGTGCCAGGCGCTGGTGGACTCCAGCCTGGGCCTGAAGTTTGACTGTCCCGTCGGGGTCCGGCTGGACTCCTTGACGCCCGAGCTGGTGAAGGTGATGGAGGCCGCCGGTTGCCGGGCCATGGCAGTCGGTATCGAGTCCGGGAATGAGCGAATCCAGGGGCTGATCAAGAAGAAAGTCACCGTCGAGACTATTCGCGAAAAGGCCCGTATGGTCGCCGATACGAGCAAAATCGCCATGGTCGGCTACTTCATGATCGGATTCGAAGACGAGACGGAAGAAGAGACCTGGGACACCATCAGGCTCGCTCTTGATCTTCCTTTGACGCGCGCGAACTTTAACATCGTCATACCCATCCCGGGGACCGCCATTTTCAAGGACTGCGTCGAGAAGGGGCAAATTCGTTTGGAGACGATCAACTGGGACGAATTGACCAGCGATCAGGTGGCTTTCCAGCGAAAACACCTCTCCCACCGGCGACTCTTCGAGCTTCAGAAACAGGCCTACCTGAGGTTTTACTGCAGGCCGAGAATCGTTTGGGACGTCACCCGCCAGACCTTCAGAAACCGCGCCGTCATTCACGCCAGCATCCGCAAACTGCAGATGCTCTTCCGCCGCAGGACGGCTGATCACTTCAAGCCGCTGTACCTGAGGGAAGCAATCGTCTAGCGTTGTGTTGCGGAGCGCTTGACTTCCCCCCATCCACGCCTCACTCTATTGCCCTGCATGCCACTGCGACGGGTCACTTTTCTGCCGGATCGACGCACCTCCTTGTTTGACCAGGGAGTGTCTTTGCGGGATGCCGCGCTTGAGCTGGGCATCGTGATCGAGTCGTCCTGCGCCGGGATCGGCACGTGCGGCGAGTGCCGGGTCCAGGTCGACGCCGGAGCAACGCCCCCCACGCCCACCGAGCTGGACCTGCTCAGCCCCGACGAACTGGAACGCGGGATTCGACTATCCTGCCAGGCGCTCGTCGACCAGGACCTGACTTGCACGATCCTCCCCGAGTCCCGGGCAGCCGGGGACCAGATCCTCGAACAAGGGCTGATTTCCGAGCTCCCGCTGGATCCTGACTGCGCGAAGCTCCCCCTCGACGTGCCGGCGGCCCAGCTCGGCCAGAAGTATTTCGATTTTGAAGCCGTCTTGTCAGCGGTGAGCGCGAAGCGGGCAGGCGTGCGCTGCCAGCCGTCGTTAAACCTGATCCGCGCCCTTCCCTCCCTGCTCAGGGCGAACGACTACCGGCTCACCGCGGTAATTGATCAGGATCGCCTGCTGGCGTTTGAGCCGGGAGACACTTCTGCCTGCCTGAACGGGCTCGTGGTCGACATCGGCACCACGACTGTGGTCGCCAAGCTCATCGACCTGCGGACGGGTGAGGTGCGTGCGGTCAGCTCGGCCCTCAACGCGCAGGAAGCCTATGGAGCGGATGTCATCACTCGGACAAAATACCTGATCGAACACCCGGGCGGGCTCGACCTTCTCCACCGGCTCATCACCAAGCAGATCAACCATCTGACCGAGGACCTGTGCGATAAGGCCGGTGCCCGGCCTTCCGAGATATACAAGGCGGTCCTCGTCGGCAACACGATCATGCAGCACCTGGCAGTCGGTGTCGACCCTCGCCACCTGGCGGCCGCCCCGTACACGCCCGCGTTCCAGGGGCCTGCTTCGTTTCGGGCCGGCGAGATCGGGCTGTCGATCAGCGACGAGGCATCTGTCTATTTCCTTCCGAACCTCGCGTGTTTCGTCGGCAGCGACATTACTGCGGTTCTGACCACGCTCCACATGGAGACCTCCAACGAGCCGCAGCTGGTGATTGATATCGGTACGAATGGCGAAATGGTGCTCGGATCAAAAGACGGGCTGTACTGTTGTTCCTCGCCTGCCGGCCCGGCCTGGGAAGGGGCTGCCATCAGCTGGGGCATGCGGGCCGCTCACGGCGCTATCGAGCGGATCGACCTCTCCGGCAGCGAATTCGCCTTTCGCACGATCGGTAACCTGCCTCCTCTCGGCATCTGCGGGTCCGGCTTGATGGATCTTCTGGCTCTTCTCGTCAGAACGCGGCTCGTCGACAGTACTGGGCGGCTCCTGGAGGCGGAGGAAGTCGCCGCAGGACCCGGTTTACGGCTGGCAGATCGTATCCAGCCGAACCAGGGAAGAGGGCCCAGCTTCCGGATTGCGGAAGCCTCCGAAGGGAAATGGATCGAGTTGACGCAGCGGGACGTGCGGGAGCTCCAGCTTGCCAAGAGCGCGATCGCGTCCGCCATAAACATCCTGCTGAAGGAGCGGCGTTTGAATGCCAGAGACCTGAGCCGGGTCTACATCGCCGGCGCTTTTGGCAATCACATTCGCGGCCAGGACGCCGTGGACATCGGACTGTTGCCCGGGATCCCCATCGAACGCATTCATTTCATCGGAAACGCCGCGGTGGCCGGGGCAGAAGCGGTCATCCGCTCGAAACAGGCGCGCGCCAAGGCCGAAGCGCTGGCGCGCATGATAGAATACGTCGAGCTTGCCGGCCGTCAGGACTTTCAAGACGAATTTAGTGCCGCGCTGCTTTTTCCCGCAGCGG
This sequence comes from Acidobacteriota bacterium, assembly GCA_041946865.1. Lineage (GTDB taxonomy): Bacteria > Acidobacteriota > UBA6911 > RPQK01 > RPQK01 > RPQK01. The sequence continues at coordinate 3,546 of JBHGBF010000290.1, forward strand.
CCGAGTGATTCGCCGGGGCGCGGCGAAACCCCGTCGAGACCCCGCTGCAGAGGTAGGTTAAGACCATGAGCATTGGAATACTGGAGCGGCTGAAGCGAGGAGACAGATTGGTGGCCGACGGGGCTTTCGGAACCCAGCTGCAGGAAAGAGGCCTACCGTCCGGTCACTGCCCCGAGGAATTCAATATCTCTCATCCGGACATTGTCCAGGCCATTTATCGTGACTACTACGCCGCCGGATCGGATTTCGTTTCAACCGCCTCCTTTGGCGGCAACCGCCCGCGGCTCGCAGCGCATGGATTCGGCGACCGGGTGAGCGAGTTTTCGCGGCGATCCGCGGAGCTGGCGCGAGCCGCCTGTCCCGCAGGCCGATTTGTGGCGGGATCAATGGGGCCGACCGGCGAGCTGCTTGAACCCTTCGGTGCGTTTTCCGAACGCGAAGCCTACGACGTGTTCGCCGAGCAGGCCGCCGCCCTGGCAGAAGGCGGAGTCGATTTCATTATCGTGGAGACCATGATGGCCAGCCAGGAGGCGCAGATCGCGGTCCGGGCCGCCAAGGACACCACCAGGCTGCCCGTGGCGGCAACCATGAGCTTCGAAGGACAAAACGACGAGTTCCGAACCAGCTGGGGCGTCTCCGTCGAAGAAGCCGCCCAAGGCCTGGCCGAGGCCGGGGCCGATATGGTCGGCGCCAATTGCGGCTTGGGTTTTGACCAGATGGTCAGCATCGTGAGACAGATGAGACCTGCGACCGACCTCCCTATTGTCGCCCAGGCCAATGCCGGTTTGCCTCAGTGGGTCGGGGGACGCACGGTCTACACCGAGACACCGGAGACCGCAGCACCCAAGATCCAGGCACTGCTTGACGCCGGAGTGAACGTGATCGGCGGCTGCTGCGGCACCACCCCCGCCCACATCGCCAAGATTCGCGAGATCGTCGATCGGTTTCGTGCCTGAAGAGGGCAAAAGCCAGTGGACGACACGGACGAAGTGCACTGAAATTTCTGGTGGCCAGTCGAGTCTGTCCACGTCTTCCGTGTCGTCCCTGCTCTTACACAAACTCCACCACCACCCTTTTGGGAATCACCCCCGCCTCGAATCCGCGATCCAGGAAGAGCTGCACCGCCTCACGGCCATCATCACCGTAATCCAGTGTCCGCTGGTTGACGTACATTCCGACGAACCGATCAGCCTGCTGCTGGTCCAGGCCGCGACCGAACTTCAAGGCATAGGCGAGCGCCTCATCTCGATGATCAAGCGCGTAGCGGACGCTCTGTTCGAGCAGATCTGACAGGCGGCGGATGACCGCGCCGCCCAGATCACGGCGAATCGCATTGCCGCCCAGCGGCAAGGGCAGGCCGGTCTCCTTCATCCACCAGTCTCCCAGGTCGATGACTTCCTGGAGCCTGTGGTTCTGATAAGTCAGCTGGCCTTCGTGGATAAGCAAGCCGGCGTCGACCTGACCGTTTTCGACCGCCTCTAGTATCTGATCAAACGGCATCACCCGGTAACGAATCCGGGGTTCGGCGATTTTGAGGGCAAGAAACGCCGAAGTCCTTTCTCCAGGGACGGCAACCAGCAGGTCAGGCAGCCGGCTTGCCGGAATTCCCCCCCGAGCAACCACCATCGGGCCGTAACCTTCTCCCATGCTCGCCCCGCTGTTGAGGAGGACATAACGATCAGCCACATAGGCATAGCCGTGGATGCTCAATGCGGTGATTTCATACTTCCCCGTCTTCGCCGCCTGGTTAAGCGTTTCAATGTCCGAGAGCTCGTCAACCATCTCGAAGGGGCTGGTGTCGATCTTCTTCTGGGCCAGCGCGTAAAACATGAAAGCATCGTCGCTGTCCGGACTGTGTGCGGCTCGAATGGTTTGCCTCATCATCGCTAAGCGACTATACCAGAATCTCCAGAAGATCGACCAACTCGCATATTCTCGGCAAGTTCCGACCTTCGTACCGGCCACGCGGGTCGTAAAGCAAGCCGTGGACACCGGCCTGCTTTGCCCCTTGCAGATCTTCCTCGTAATCGTCGCCGACATGAACGGCCTCGGCAGGCGCGCAAGAGAGGGCAGCACACGCCGCGTGGAAGATCCTGGGGTCAGGCTTGGCAGCGCCGACCAGGGATGACACGGCCACCTGATCAAACAGACGCCGCATGCCCAGAGATTCGAGAACATCCAGGACCCGCGAATCGTAATTCGTTACCAGCCCGATTTTCAGGCCTCCGTCTCTGAGGGCCCTCAGGACTGAGCGGCTATCGGGATCGAGCCGCCAGCCGTCGGCAGTGCGAAACATCTCATAGACGTCATCAAAGAAGGCATCGAAGCTCCGAGGCCGTTCAAAGGAGGAAAACGTGGTTGTGACGACCGACTTCCACCACTGTCTCTCCAGCGTCGGGATACGATCAGCCGGCTCATTCGCAAAGGCCAGCGGCCGTTGAGCAGCAAGAGCCCGCCGGAAGGAGTCGGTCAGCTTTCGAGGTAAGTCAGGGTCCGAGCTGTCGAGCCCGTAGCGCCGAGCGCGCTCCAGATAGATCTCGCCTACCGGCGCCCGCAAATGAAACAAAGTCCCGACAGCGTCGAAAGAAACGGCCGCAATCCCCTCCAGGCGGATCGTCATCGTATGCTCCATCGAGTTACAGAGCCAAGTCTTCACAGAACCGCAAGCGCTTTAGCACAGCGCCGCACCCGTTCGAAGTTCGGTTGTCAAGAGAAAGATTTCTCCCTACGCAATCCCTCAGTTTTCGGTT
>JBHGBF010000291.1:0-6122 GCA_041946865.1 Acidobacteriota bacterium
GATACAGCCACACCGCAGCGGTTCCTGTTGATTCATCTGTATACTTTCGCCAAAGTCCAGTGTCCCGAAGGGACAAAAAGCAGGCCCCCTCCGCGGGCAAAAACCCTTAAGTCAACAGTGCTGGGCCTGGTCCGGAATTCCCCGTTCCGACAAAATCCGCAAAATGTGTTCGAGAGTCTCCTCGGGTGGACCCGAGGCGTCGACAAGGAGCACTCGCCAGGGTTCACGAACCGACAACAGCCGGTATCCTTCGCGGACTCGGCGGTGAAAATCGAGATCCTCCTCCTCAAAACGGCCCCAGATCTCGCTTCCGGCATTTCGGGCGCGGGCCCGCTGGAGTGCCGGCTCGACCTCCAGATCGAGGACCAGCGTCAGGTCGGGCACGGGCAGCGCCAGCACTTCGGCCAGCCTGTCGATCAGCTCGAATCCGAGACCCCGCGCATGACCCTGGTAAGCCAGTGTCGCGTCGTGATATCGATCGCAGAAGACGTGGCAGCCGGCAGCCAAAGCCGGCTCGATTCCTTCCTTCAAATGCTGGTATCGGTCAGCGAGATACAGCAAAAGCTCGGAAATGGGCTCTCGCGGCGGTCCGTCGCGATGCAGCAGGATCTTTCTCACCTCCAGGCCGAAGGCCGTGCCGCCCGGTTCCCGGGTCGTCACAAAACGGACGCCGCGGCGGGTCAGCTCGCTCTGGAGAAGGGTCAGCTGGAGGCTCTTTCCGGACCCTTCAATCCCCTCAAGAGTGACGAATTTTCCCCTCTCCACGACAGCTCCGAAATCCTTGAAAAAGATCAGCCTATACTACCACAGCCGGTTGATATACTTAGAGCGTGGCAGACATCCAGGCAAACCTCGCCAAGGTCCGCGCCGAAATTGACCGGGCAGCAAGCGGGTGCGGGCGCGACCCGGCGTCCATTACGCTGCTCGCCGTCTCCAAGACTTTCCCTCCCGGGGCCATCGATTTGGCGGCCGAGGCAGGCCAGAAAGCCTTCGGCGAGAACCGGGTCCAGGAAGCCCAGGACAAGATTCCGCTGGTCAAATCGCCCGGGCTCGAATGGCACCTTATCGGGCATCTTCAGTCAAACAAAGCGAGGCGCGCCGTCCAGCTCTTTGACGTCATCCAGAGCGTGGACAGCGAGAAGCTGGCCCGAATCCTCGATCGGAATGCCGCGGAGCTGGGCAAACGCCTGCCGGTGTTCATTGAAGTCAATGTGGGTGAGGAATCGCAAAAGAGCGGCGTTCCCCCCTCTGAGCTTGGACAGTTGCTTAAGGTGGCCGTGAGCCTGGAACATCTCGAGCTGCGCGGCCTGATGGCCATTCCGCCGTGGACGGACGACCCGGAGCTGTCCCGGCCCTACTTTCGCCGGCTGGCCGCCCTTCTCGACGAGGTCAACCGCAGCCTGGCCGCGCCGCTACGCCATCTCTCCATGGGAATGAGCCATGATTTCCAGGTCGCGATCCAGGAAGGATCCACACTGGTGCGGGTGGGGACAGCAATTTTCGGAAGAAGAGAGGCCAAAGAACAACACGGATAGCACGGGTTTGACCCGGGTCGCTCGATCGAGCGCCGGCGTCCGTGTCATTCATTGCCCAGGCTCCATGAAAGAACAATTAAAGATCACAACCCAAGGCGAATTCACCTGCATCGAGGTCCGCCTCCAGCCGCGGGCCAGTCGTAATGAGATCGCCGGAATTGTCGAACAGGGATTGAAGATCCGCCTCAGTGCCCCTCCCGTTGAGGACCGGGCCAACCGCCAGCTGGTCGATTTTCTGGCCGAGACCTTGGGCTTGCCCCGCCGCAACATCGTGCTCCTGCACGGCCAGAAGTCGCGCTGCAAGACGATTGGCATAAGAGGAGTGGCCCCAGCAGACCTCGCGCGCCGACTCCACAATATTTTGTATAATTGACTAAGCTTGGCAACAACAAATTGGGTGACACCCATTCAAAAGACAGGTGCAAATGTCAGACCTGTGTACTAGAATTGGCTCCACTTTTCGCCCTCTTTCCCAAGGGGGGTTTTGGGTGAGATTGCAGCGGAGGGAGCAGGAATGAAGAAAGTGGCCAAGAAGGTTGAGCTGTCGCGGGGACCGAGAATAAAGCCTCACTTTTGTCCTGACGGGGTCCATCCTTTCAACCACGTGCAGTGGGAAACGCGCACGGCGGAGATCAAGGACTGGAAGACGGGAAAAGTGACTTTTCGTCAGGAAGATCTCGAGTTTCCTTCCTTCTGGTCCCAGAGGGCGACGGACATCGTGGCGAGCAAGTACTTCCGGGGCCAGCTCGGCACGAGCGGGCGTGAGCGAAGCGTGCGCCAGCTGATCGGCCGAATCGCTAACACGATTACGGACTGGGGGAAAAAGCTCAACTATTTCGACGGTCCCGAGGACGCGCAAGTCTTCAATCACGAGCTGACCTACCTGCTGCTGCACCAGCGGGCGGCTTTCAACTCGCCCGTGCAGTTCAACGTGGGAATCAAAAAGAACCCTCAGTGCTCGGCCTGTTTCATCAATTCGGTGGACGACAACATGGAATCCATCATGAAGCTGGCCAAGACGGAGGCGATGATTTTCAAAGGCGGATCAGGGTCGGGCGTCAACCTGTCGCGGATCCGCTCGTCGTCCGAGTCTCTTTCGGTCGGGGGCCTGGCTTCCGGCCCGGTGTCGTTCATGCGCGGGTATGACAGTTTTGCAGGCGCGATCAAGTCGGGCGGGGCTACGCGGCGGGCGGCCAAGATGGTGATCCTCAACGCCGATCACCCCGACATCAAGGAATACATCTGGTGCAAGGCCAAGGAAGAAAAGAAAGCTCAGCAACTGATCCAGCTCGGCTATGACGACTCCATCGACGGAGAGGCTTATCGCAGCGTCCAGTTCCAGAACGCCAACAACAGCGTCAGCGTCACGGACGACTTCATGCAGGCGGTGGCGCGGGACGGGGAATGGCAGACCCGGAGCGTCACGACCGGAGAGGCGGCCCACACCTACAAGGCACGGGAGATGATGAAGTGGATCGCCGAAGCCACCTGGATTTGCGGCGATCCGGGCCTTCAGTTCAGCACGACGATCAACGACTGGCACACCTGTCCCAACTCCGGGCCGATTACGGCCTGTAATCCCTGTTCGGAATACGTCTTCCTGGACAATTCCGCGTGCAACCTTTCGTCGTTGAACCTCATGAAGTTCGTTGACGATGAGGGGCAGTTTGATATCGAGGGGTTCAAGCATGCGGTCAGCGTGATGATCCTCGCTCAGGAGATCATCGTCGACAGCTCCACGTACCCCACGCCTGAAATCACCAAGAACAGCCACGAGTTCCGGACATTGGGCCTCGGATACGCTAACCTGGGCGCTCTCTTGATGGCGCGCGGGCTTCCCTACGACAGCGATCGGGCGCGCGCCCTGGCAGCCGCCATCTCCGCGCTCATGACCGGCCAGGCTTATCTGACGAGCAGCGAGATTGCTGAAAGAATGGGCCCCTTTCCGGGGTATGAGAAGAACCGGCTGCCGATGGCGCGGGTCATGCACAAGCACCGCGATGCCCTGTCGCGGATCGACTCGGCCCTGGTTCCCATGGATTTGCTGCATGCCGCCATTGAGACCTGGGACCAGGCGATCTTAAACGGCTCAGACCACGGATACCGCAATGCCCAGGTCACACTTTTGGCGCCCACCGGCACCATCGCCTTCATGATGGACTGTGACACCACGGGAATCGAACCCGAATTCTCGCTGGTAAAAACGAAGAAGCTGGTAGGAGGCGGGACGCTCAAGATCGTCAACAACACGATTCCGCGGGCGCTCAAACGTTTGGGCTACACCGAAGAGCAGATCAGGGACATCACCAAGTACGTGGAGTCGGAAGAAACCATCGAGGGCGCCCCGCATCTGAAGGACGAGCACCTGCCGGTGTTTGACTGCGCGGACCGCCCCGCCCGAGGCCATCGGGCTATCCACTACCTCGGTCACATCAAGATGTGCGGAGCGGTTCAACCCTTCCTTTCGGGCGCCATTTCGAAGACCATCAATCTGCCGGCCGAGGCCACAGTGGATGACATCATGGAGGCGTACATCCAGGGCTGGAAGCACGGGATGAAGTCGGTCTCAATCTATCGGGACGGATGCAAGCTGGTCCAGCCCCTGTCCAATAAGGAGCGGGCGCAGGCCGCCGGCGTTCCACTGCACCGGAACATGCCCAAGGACCACGCCGCCTACCAGCACGAGTTTCGAATCCGGGGGTTCAAGGGCTTCCTCACCATGGGGCTGTTTCCGGAAGATCAACAGCTGGGTGAGATCTTCATCAATTTCGCCAAGCAGGGCTCGACCTTACAGGGGATGGCTATGGCCTGGGCGATCGCCATCTCGATGGGGCTTCAGAGAGGCGTGCCGCTCGAGGACTATGTCCGCATGTTCTCCCACATGAGTTTTGAGCCGGCCGGATACACGGACAACCAGCAGATCCCCTTTGCCACGTCCATCCCGGATTACGTGGTCCGGTACCTGGCCACCCGCTTTCTGCCGCCTGACGTCCAGGAAGGTCTGGGCATCCATCAGCGCAAGCAGAACGGTTCGGTCCAAAACGGCGTGCAGCTGAGTTTCGCCGAGACTCCCAGACCCGCGCCCCAGAGTGACGCGACCAGGCGCCTGCTCTCGGACAGCACCCTGAGCGAAGCGCCCACGTGTGAGTGCGGAAACCTGATGCAGCGCAACGGCAAATGCCACGTCTGCACGGTCTGCGGGAACACGTCCGGGTGCAGTTAAGGACAATGTGATTTTTTGTCATGCCTCAAGTCTTGTTTGTAGTGCCGCCTTCAGGCGGGCTCTTTCGAACCGCGGCCGACCATTGAGAGCGGTTACGGTTTGAAAGAGCCCGCCTGAAGGCGGCACCACATACAAGACTGAGGCATTACAAAAATCTGCAATTGCCTCTTGAGATTACAATTTTGTCGCCCTTCCTGGCCTTTTCCTCAATCTTGTAGCCTTTCTCCTGTATATTCGCCTCATGGGAGAAAAAAGCATTGAGGTCCGACGACTGGCGACTTTCCTCGATATCAGCCAGACGCTCTCCGGAACTTTGAACCTGAGGCAGTCGCTGCATCAGGTCCTCGAGAGCCTGGAACGGTTCCACGGCGTGATTCGTGGAACCGTCACTCTTCTGGATCAGGAACAGCGATGAGCTCTTTATCGAGGCTTCGAACGGTCTTTCGCTGCGCGGACAGCGGGCTCGCTACCAGCTCGGCGAGGGTATTACCGGCCGTGCCGTGGAGACCGGGAAACCGATCGTGGTCCCGCAGGTCAGCCGCGAACCCCTGTTCCTGAACCGCGCCGGAGAGAGGAAAACGGAACGAGCGGGAGGAGATCAGCTTCATCTGCGTGCCCATTTTGATCGGCCGCAAGCCTGTCGGCGCTCTGGGAGTCGACCTCGCCTTCAAGAGAGATCGTGACTACGACGGCGAGCTGAAGTTCTTTCGTGTGGTCGCCTCCATGATCGCCCAAGCCGTCAAGATCCACCGGCTGATTGAGAACGACCGCCGGCGGCTGGTTGAAGAGAACCTCCACCTGCGCGAGGAGCTGCGTGAACGCTACGACTTCTCCGGCATTATCGGGGAGCAGCGGGCCCATGAAAAGCGTCTATGAGCAGGTCAGCCAGGTGGCTCGCACCAATACAACCGTGCTGATCCGTGGGGAATCGGGAACCGGCAAGGAGCTGATCGCACATGCCATCCACTACAATTCTCTGCGCTCGGCGAAACCTTTCATCAAGGTCAGCTGCGCCGCGCTGCCGGAAACCCTCATTGAATCCGAACTCTTCGGGTACGAGAAGGGCGCTTTCACGGGAGCTCAGGCGCGAAAAAAGGACGGTTTGAACTGGCTGAAGGAGGCACTCTCTTTCTCGATGAAGTCGGAGATCTCGACCCCCAGACCCAGGTCAAGCTTCTCCGGGTGCTTCAGGAGCGCGAGTTTGAGAGACTCGGCGGCACCGGGACCATTAAAGTGAATGTCCGGGTCATTGCGGCCACCAACAAAGATCTCGAAAAAGAGATCGCCGCGGGGTCGTTCCGGGGCAACCGCTCAGTTTTCTGCGAGCGAAGCGGCAGGCGCTTTTGGAGTTCATCATGCGCCTT
>JBHGBF010000292.1:0-6114 GCA_041946865.1 Acidobacteriota bacterium
CGTCTTCTATAAACGTGCCGATCCTACGGACCAGATCCTACGGACCCCCCGAACCGAAACTGAGGGGTTACAAAATCAGGAAGATTGGTATTTACTTGACTCAATCAACCGTCTGAAAAGCCGCGCTCACTCTGAGGGCGTTGAAAAGAGTTTCCGGGTCTGTTTGTAGTTCCGCCTTCAGGCGGGTTTTTCAGACTTAAACCACTACAACATCAAAAATCATCCGCCGGCCGGAAGTGCGCCCGATCCAGAATCCGGCGCCTGGCGCCCATGCAGGGGGGAAGTCAATACTCGTAGACGCCGCGGCCCACTTTTCGGCCGAGACGGCCTTCACGTACGTATTCTTCAAGCAGGGGACAAGGCCGATACTTTTCTCCCAGCCGTTCGTGCAGGAAACGCAAGATGCTCAACCGGGTATCGAGCCCGACCAGGTCGACCAGCTCGAAGGGACCCATCGGGTGATTCAAACCCAGCTTCACCGCCTTATCGATGTCCCGGGCCGACGCCACACCATCGTGGAGCATCCAAAAGGCCTCGTTGCCGATCAGGGCGTTCAGCCGGGTGGTCACAAACCCTGGTGATTCCCTGACCTGGACGGTTTCCTTTCCCATCCTGCGGGCCACCGCCTCTGCAGCGGCGCAGGCCGTGGCCGAGGTGGATGGCGTCAGGACGATCTCCACCAGCCTCATGATGTGAACCGGATTGAAGAAGTGCATGCCGATCAGGCGGGACGGGTCTTTCACCGCAACTGCCATCTCGCTGATCGCCAGGGACGAAGTGTTGCTGGCGAAGACAGCATGGGCCGGGGCCAACGCATCGCACCGCTCGAACAATTCCGCCTTGAGGCCGGCATCCTCCGGCGTCGCCTCGATGATGAAATCCGCCGGGGCCGCGGCTTCTTCCAGGCTGGTCCGCGTCTCCAGCAACTCGCGGCCCAGCCGCAGCTGCTCTTCAGTGAGCTTGCCCAGCTGGCGGCCTTTTTGGAGATTCTTCTCGATGTCGGCGAACGCCCGAGTCAGCGCCTCCCCGGAGATGTCGTACAGAAGAGTGCGAAAGCCGGCCATGGCGGAAACCTGCGCAATACCTCGTCCCATGGTTCCCGCCCCGATGACGGCAATGGTTCCTATATTCATGTCACTTCCCGCGAAAAACCGGCAAACGCTTCTCCTTGAATGCTTTCACTCCTTCGGCAAAATCCTCGGTGCGGACTGCCTGGCCCTGGTATCGGGCCTCGGCCTCCAGCGTCTCGAGCAACCCGGTTTCCAACGCCAGGTTCATGCTCTTTTTCGTCCACCCGACCGCAAGCGTCGGCAGCTGAGCCAGTTGCTCGGCCCAGGCGCGGGCTTCCGAGAGGAGGGACGCCGAGGGGACAAAACGGTTCACGAGGCCAAGCTCGACGCACCGGGCGGCGGTCAGGGGATTGCCTAGAATGGCGACCTCGAAAGCGCGGCCGAACCCCAAGTGACGGGCCAGGAACCAGCTCGAGCCCGAGTCGCAGACCAGACCTATGCGCCCGAAAGCTGCCAACAGGACCGCGTCATCAGCCATGATGCGAAGATCGCACGCCAGAGCCAGTGAAAGGCCTGCGCCGGCGGCTACTCCGTTGACGGCTGCCAGAACCGGCTTCTCGATATCCCGTAACGCCACGATGAGCGGCTTGTACTGGGCGAGAATGTGAGCCTGTGCGCCCTCTCGAGCTTCAGCTTCAAAGGCCTCCAGATCCTGCCCCGCGCAGAAAGCCTTTCCAGCGCCGGTGATTATGACGGCACGTACATCTGGATTGCAGGCCGCTTCGTTAATGGCGGATGTGATCTGTACGAGCATCCGGTTGTTGAAAGCATTCCGCCGTTCCGGATGATTGAGCGTCACGGTCATGACGTGCCGCTCGATTCCGGTATCGACAGTGGCATTCTCGGGCATGAGCATCTCCAGTTGCTTTAACAGTCGAGCGTGTTGAATTAGGTCGCGTCACACCGGCTTCAGGAATTCAAAGGGCTGGCAGCAGTCGTCGCAATAAGCGATGGCCCGGCAGGGCGTGCAGCCGAAAGCATTTGTCTGACGGGTGTTCGGCGAGCCGCAGTAGGGACAGGCGGGGGATCCCGACTCAATCGCGTCGCCAAGCTCGCCGCCATGCCGGGCAGGGACTGCCAGCCCAAACCGCCGAAGCTTGTCACGCGCCTCATCGCTGAGCCAGTCCGTAGTCCACGGCGGGCTGAGTATGGTCCGCACTTCCACCTCCCGCGCTCCCAACTCTCGTAGCTTCGCCTCGACACTCGAAACCATTGCCTGGTAGGCCGGGCAGGACGAGAACGTGGGGGTGATTTCGATCAGCGCCTGATCGCCCTCGACCCGGACAGAGCGGACGATGCCCAGCTCCACGATAGACAGAACCGGAATCTCCGGGTCCTTGATATCCTGAAAAGCTTCCCAGACCGCGCTCTCGCTGAGACCGCTCATTTACCACCTCGCCTCGGCTTCCAGCCGCGCCACCTGCTGCAGCTCTTCGATCAAGGCCGGGAAGTGCGGGCCGTGCTGCTTCCGGGTCGAGAAAACGGGAGCACAACTCGGCGGCTGCAGGTTGGCCCTGGTTAACTCTTCTTGAGCTCGCCCTGCCCAGCGCGCGGCCCCTTGCCCCAAATCGGGCATGACTGAGGCTTGAACCAGCTGGAGGTAATCAGCCGGGAGCTGGAAGATCTGTACGTGATACGGCCAAAGCTCGTCGAGCGCGGCCTGCATCCGGCGATGGCTCTCCTCTGTCCCGAGACCCAGGCGGCGTATCCACGCGGACGTGTGCCGCAAATGGTACATCTCCTCTTTGCGGATCTTCTTCGCCGCCGCGGAAACCGGCGTAAAGCGGCTCTGCTCGAGCGCCTCGAGGTGTACCGACTCCCAGACGTCGAACAGCCACTGCCTGAGCATGCTGAAGGCCCAGTCTCGTTTCGGCAACTCCACCATTTGGATGTTCCGGAAGCCGGCAGGCTCGCGACGGAACACCAGGTCATCGGGATCTTCACCGGTCAGCGACCGGCGGATTTCGTACCAGACAATTGCATGGCCCAGCTCGTCTTGAGCGATGTTGGCAAAGGCGATGTCTTCCTCGAGGATAGGAGCGTGCCCGGTCCATTCCGAGTCCCGATGGGCCAGTATCAGCTCGTCGTCAGCCATCTCCAAAAGGCGCGCGGCCAACGGTGCCTTCAGCAGGTTATCGAGATTCGTAGTCACTTCCGGCGGATCTCCTTCATTTGCCTGGCGGTCGGAAAGTCCGAATGCATTTTGTAGTGTTTGGTTTCAGCCGGAGTGAAGAAAGACTCGAAGGCTTCGGGATCCGACCTGGTGAGCTTCGCTTCAGGAAACACGGCCCACAGCGGCCACAGTCGTCTTGAAGCTGTACCGACGGCAGCGGCGAGCGCGGTTTCGGCGGATGTGGCAGACAGGCATTCCCAGAGAGCAAGCGGTTCCCGGTGACTGGGTTTCGCAAAGACCAGGTAGCGTTGTTCCGTCCCTCCGCCGGACCGTGGCTGATCGTGCATCAATTCCTCGGCAGTTCGGAACAAGACGTGTGCGGAGGGGACAACCCACAGATGGCGGCAGCGCGGGCGGCGGACAAAAACATCCCGGGCGTTAAGGAGAGCCATTTCCCGATCAGGCGCGTGGACCGATCCCACGTGCTCGGCAGGCTTCCCATCCTCCTCGATCAAAAAGACCTCAAACCGCGGCCATTGGGTGTCAGGCATAGAATGACTCCAGCGATTCCGGAGCCTCGCGTGCGCTGCTCCTTAACACGCATGACTAATTCGTCTCATATTTGGCCGCATAGGCTGTCATCGCTTCTCGGACCCAGCGGCCGTCCTCATGGGCCTTGCGGCGCGCCTCCAGCCGCTCGCGGTTACAAGGACCATCCCCCTTCACGACCCGCCAGAACTCGTCCCAGTCGATGGGCCCGATCAGCCAGTTGCCGCTCTGTTCGTCGTACCGCAGGTCAGGGTCCGGCATCGAGAGGCCGAGCGCGTGCAGATCAGGGATCATCTGGTTGACAAAGAGCTGGCGCAATTCGTCGTTGCTGCGGGTTTTCACGCCCCATCGCATCAGCTCGGGACTGTTCCTGGAATCGGAGTCATGCGGCCCAAACATCATGAGGGTAGGCCACCACCATCGATTGACCGCATCCTGGACCATGGCTTTCTGCCTTGGAGTCCCCTGAGAGAGCAGGATGACTATCTCCTGGCCCTGTTTCTTGTGGAACGTCTCCTCCGCGCAGATCCGCAGCATGGCGCGTGAGTACGGGCCATACGACGATCTTGCGAGCATGGTCTGATTGACGATCGCCGCGCCGTCTACCAGCCAGCCGATCACACCCACGTCGGCCCAGGTGAGCGTGGGATAATTAAAAACGCTGGAGTACTTGGCCCGGCTGGCGAGCAGATCGTCGAGCATCTGCTCCCGTGTAATGCCAAGGGTCTCGGCCGCGTGGTACAGGTATTGACCGTGGCCGGCCTCGTCCTGGACTTTGGCTAGAAGGATGAGCTTTCGGCGCAGCGTCGGCGCCCGGGTGATCCACTGGCCTTCGGGCAGCATGCCGACGATCTCGCTGTGCGCATGCTGGGATATCATCCGAATGAGCTGCCGGCGATACCGGTCCGGCATCCAATCGCCGGGCTCGATTTTTTCGCCACGGGCGATGCGGGCCTCGAACGCCTGCAGCCTCTGCTCCTCAGTCATTGCGTTACAGTACCTCCAGAATGGCGGCCACACCTTGTCCCATGCCGACGCACATGGTCACTAGGCCGTAGCGCAATCTGGCGACCCCTTCTTTCTGGCGCCGTTTCATCTCATGAAGCAACGTCGTTACCAGGCGTGCGCCCGAGCAGCCGAGCGGGTGTCCGAGGGCAATCGCCCCGCCGTTGACGTTGGTGCGTTCCTCCGGAAAACCCAACTCGTCCATAACCGCGAGGGCCTGTACCGCAAAGGCTTCGTTCAGCTCGATCAGGTCGAGATCGTCGACACGCAGCTTTGCCCGTTCGAGCGCCTGGCGAACCGCCGGCACCGGGCCGAGTCCCATGGTCCGCGGATGGACCCCCGCGGACGCAGAAGCGATGATGCGGGCGGCCGGTCTGAGGTTCAGGCGCGCTGCAGCCTCTTCCGAGGCGAGCAGCACGGCCGCAGCCCCGTCGTTTAATCCCGAAGAATTGCCGGCCGTCACGGTACCGCCCTTTCGAAAGGCAGGCTTCAACCTGGCCAGCGCTTCCAAGCTCGTGGCCAGGCGGTACTGTCCATTGACCAGTTCCATCCGGGGGTGCTCGTCGGTGTCGACACAGCGCGGCGGCTTCCCTGGCTCTTTGATTTCGATCGGCACAATTTCAGCCTTGAAGCGCCCGCTATTGATCGCCGCTACCGCCCGGCAGTGGCTGCGGTAGGCGAAGGCGTCCTGGCGCTCACGCGGAATCGCGTGCGAATCGTAGACGTTCTCGGCCGTCTCCCCCATCGTCTCCAGAGGAAACATCTGCTCCATCCTGGGGTTGGGGAAACGCCAGCCAATTGTCGTGTCATAGATCTCGGCCTTTCGATCAAACGGGGCTTCGCTCTTCCCGAGCACAAAAGGAGCTCTCGTCATGCTCTCGACCCCGCCGGCAATGGCGACCGTGACGTCGCCGGTAGCGATCGCGCGGTGAGCCTGAATGACGGCGTCCAGGCCGGAAGAGCAAAGACGGTTCACGGTAATACCGGGGACCGAATAGGGGAATCCGGCCAGGAGAAGAGCCATGCGAGCAACATTCCGGTTGTCTTCACCGGCCTGATTGGCGCAGCCGAGTATGACTTCGTCCACTGCCGCGGGGTCCAGCCCGGTGCGTTCGGCGAGCGCACGCAAGACCTCAGCCGCCAAATCGTCTGGTCTGACCTTGCTCAACACGCCCCCGAATTTGCCGACAGGCGTTCGGACCGCGTCGATGATTACTGCTCGAGGCATGGTATGTAAAGGCTTGACTCCATGATAGCAAATCCGGGTAGGCCTCTGGGGGCGCCCCACTCAACAGGTTTTAAGGACCTCTGGACTTTGGGCGAAAGTATACAGATGAATCAACAGGAACCGCTGCCGTGTGGCTGTATCACGCTGAA
>JBHGBF010000293.1:0-6026 GCA_041946865.1 Acidobacteriota bacterium
TCCGTAGAGTGGTTGCTGGGGGAGTGGGAGAGGTCCAAATAAGACTTGACAGTCTGACAGAAACGGTAATACTAATATGACATATGCCTCGGTCTGCCGCATCGGAGGTGGCGCAACGCATCAACACCGCCATCGACCTGTTACGGGAATTGGCCTCCCCGGAGGAGGTCATGGGCGAGTTAATCGGACGCTTCGGGGTCTCTCGGCGACAGGCCTACCGGTACCTCCGGGAAGCGCAGCAGACGGCGCGCAAGCGAGACATACCCGAAAGCAAGGTGGCGTTCACGGTGAAGCTCCCGTTGGGCTTGGTGGCTCGGCTGCGCAGCTTGGCGAGCAGCACCGGAGAATCGCTGAGCGCCCTGGTGACCGAGGCGTTGGAGTCGTTCCTCAGAAGAGGGAGGCATGGCTGACCCAGTTGGTCCCAGACGAATCCAAATGGTGTACAGCTTTGACCGATTGTCAGCCCACAAGGTTTCCCAGGTTTATCGTCTCCTGGTGCCGGAAAAAGTCCGACTCTGTACGCCAGCGTTTCAGCCGGTAAGCGGCAGCCCGGTTTTCCTTACCGGGATCCGTAATACTCAGGGTTTTGACTGGATTGACGACTTTCTGCTGATCGTGACTGACCACGGGCCAAGCGGAGAGATGGGACAGAGCGGGCACGATGAGCTCAGTCTGGCCCGGGCGGGAGACAATCTCGGCTGGCCCACCATTTACGGCTGCCAGGGCCGCCAGGGCATGATCTCTCCCCTTCTCAGCTGGGAACAGGCGGCGCCTCCTGGAGGAGCGGCCCTCTACAAGGGAAGCGAGATCCCCGAGTGGCGAGGCAGTCTCCTCATCGCAACCCTCGGCTCGCGCCATCTCCATCGCTTGGCCCTCAGCCAAGACGATCCTCCGCGCCCGCAGCACCACGAGGTCTACTTTCAGGACCAGTTCGGACGACTGCGCGAGGTTATCAGCGGGCCCGACCAGGAACTGTACCTCACCACCAGCAATTGTGACGGCCGGGGGGAATGCGGTCCCGAAAAGGATCGACTGCTTCGAATCCGTAGACGCTAGTGGCACGAAAGGGTCAGGCACCCAAGGTGGCGACTCGTCGCCGTTTTTGGAGTCACGGAGTGCGGCGACTTTGTCGCCGCTTTAGGTTGTCAGGTGGGGATCCTCCGAAGAATGGGGCGCGCGCCGAGTCCTGTCAGAGCCGCGCGCGAGCGTTTTCCAGCGAAGCAAGCGGGTCCGAACAGGTTCGAACAGAAACCTGATCGCCTGCCCCGGGCTTAACCTTCCATAATCGCCAGTAGGCGGCTTCCAATTTCCCACCTTCCGCTTTCTGCTTCGCTGGAAAACGCTCGCGCGCGGCTCTGACAGGACTCGGCGCGCGCCCTTGGCGCCGCTTTAGGATCTTTTCGCAGGGTCATGACCGTGCGCCGACGGCGGAGGGCATCTGTTTCAAAACCTGTTGACAGGCCTGTTCGCAGCGACGGCACGATTCTGCGCAGGTTTTGCAGTGCGCATGATGGGAAGCGTGGCGTTCACATTCGCTGGCGCAACTTCTGCAAGCGGCCGCGCAGGCTTCGATCATGACGCCAATCGAAGACCAGTCGGGTTCGACCTGGCGGCTGATAATCCGTCCAGCAGCGAGGCAGGCGTCCGCGCAGTCCTGGCAAAGACGAATGCAGCGGATCAGACTTTCAACGTTCTTCTCTCCCAGGCACGCATCGGCGCAAATCACAGAAGACGATGCACAGCTGAAACATTCATCGATACAGGCAGAAAGTGTCGCAATGTCCATCGCGCTTTGACGCGGATGCGTTCGAATCATGTCACTCGAGTGATGCATGGCTCAGAACCTTCCTTCGTTTGGCTTTTGGTTTACCGAAAGCAGGGGATCACAGGCAGGCACCGTCCCCTGGTTCTTACTCCCCTCAGATTATCAGCTGCGGGAAAGCAACTGAACCTGGCAAAACTGGTCAGGAGGATCATGAGGACGGTTCGCTTTTGCGGCTTTGGCGGGCTATCCGGCCTTGGCGCCGTTCACGCGCCGTTCGGCGTTCAGTTGATCATTCGGGGTTCTGCACGGGGTTCTGCAGAAACTGGTTCGGGCTGAGCGCGGTATGAGTGAATCTCACCTTTGCAATGGCGCCCTGGAACCAGAAAACCTGATTCAGGCGACATCCAATCGAGGTTTGGCCGCCCTCGACCGGATAGTACTCAACCTCGCCTGACATCTCTTCGTCCCCGTTCACATAGTGGCGCATCCAACGGCCGTCGTAGGTCAGGGCAACGTGGTACGACTTGCCGAGCGGGTGCAGATGTTGTTTAGATTGAAGGGTCTTCTCAGACTCCCCGGACTTGATGAAGGTGTCCAGAAACCACTGGTTGGTGTCGGTCAGTCTGGTCTCTACGAGCACTCGACTTTCCTCGCTTGCCTGCATGTGAAGAAAACGCTGCGCCAGGTTTGGCGAAGGATCGGGGCGGAAAATCACCTCGACCGTGAAACTCCCGACGCCGGCCAGCGGGTTGGTGTTCAGGATGATGCCGTCATCCTCTCCGTCAAAAGCCAGCGCCCTCGCTCCAAGCGCCTCAATAACTTGCGGTCCGCCAAGCACTTTCGGCTTGTGCCCTCCGATATCGTCCAGGTTGTCCGTCTCCCAGAGTAACTGCATATTCATCGCCTGGGCCGACAGGACCGATAGGACCAGCACAGAACACAACGAGTTTCTGTATCCCCGAAGTGCCAGGCACCTGACACGAGACTGCCGCTGTTCAAAGCGAATCGAGTTCTCTGACATGCGGTGACCCCGTCAATCTGGCGTCTCATGGCTTCTTAGTCCATGTTGCGGTATTGGGACAGGGTCTCCGGCGCAAGCAGCGATGCCGAGTCGCGGTCCAGGAACAGGACAGTGTCCGGGTGCTTGCGCAGAATCGAGGCGGGGATCGTGGGGCTGATCTCACTCTCTACGGTCGCTTTTACCGCCTTCGCCTTTCGAGCGTCGGGGACTACACAGAGGATCTTCTTCGCCTTCAGAATCTGACGAACTGACATCGATATGGCCTGAGTCGGGACTTCTTGCAGCGATGAAAACCAGCCTTCCCCGACCTGCTGCATCCGGCAGGCTTGATCCAGCTGAACGATCAGATAAGGTTCCGTCGTATCGAAGTCGGCCGGAGGATCGTTAAATGCGAGGTGGCCATTCTCTCCGATCCCGACAAATGCCACGTCAATAGGCGCACTGTTAAGATCTTTCCCGACGCTGGCCGCGGCCTTAACCGGGTCGGTCTCACCATTCAGCAGGTGATAATTCTGGATGCCAGTCTTCTGAATCAGACGCTCCATCAGGTACTTTCGAAAGCTGGCGGGGTGATCGGCTGAAATACCAACGTACTCGTCCAGATGGAACATCTCTACCTTGGGCCAGTCAATTCCGGAAGACGCGGTGAGAGCATCCAGAAATTCGAACTGAGAAGCACCAGTGGCGGCAATAATGCGCGCTTGCCCTTTTTCCGCGATCGCCTGGCAAAGAGCCTCCCTGGCCATAGCCGCAGCCGCGGCGCCCAACGCGAATTTGTCCTCGAACACTCGGATGATCATGGTTGTCTCCTGCTTGAATTGTCGACCTTAAACGAAGCGCTTTCCCTCTTCCGGCGCATCGCCGGGAAGTACCCTACCACGCCGGCTTAGAAAAAAACAGTGTGGATGATGCTGTCCAGGGTTGATTTGTTCTGCCTGCAGACACCGATCTTCTTGAGATGCGGCCATTTCCGGAGGGAGGATTGGTTCGATAGGATGGCGAACCGTAGGGTTCTGTTGGCGCGAAGCGCTTTGGAGTGCGGCGGCAGAAGGCGATCTTTATACCCATCTCGGGATCAGGACGGCTTTTACCCCGAAGGGGGCTCTGCTATGTACCCCCTTCGGGGTGAAAGCCGTCCTGACCCTACCTTTGCCCCACGCAGCGATGCGCTAGAAGACGTAACGCAGGGCCAACTGGATCAGCCTGGGATCGCCGCTCGACGCGGTGATCTTCCCGGCGTTAGCAGTCGCCACTGTAGTATTGGGCGCTCCAAAGTGAGGCGTGTTAGTGAAATTGAAGGCCTCGAACCGGAACTGTAGCGTATGCTCGTTCCAGGGCATCGGAAACTCCTTCGACGCCAGGAAATCGACATTGATCCAGCCTGGCCCGATGATCACATTACGCCCCACGTTTCCGTATACTCCAGGTTTGGCGGCAACCGCAAACTCGGTATTGAACCAGCGATCAACAGTGCGTTCGCCTCTCGGCAAATTGGACTCTCCGACCTGGTCACCGCGGTGGATTCCTCCGTTGTTGTAGGCCATCCCTGATACCGAGTGCCCGATCGGCTGGCCGCTTTGCATGGCGAAGATCGCACCGACCTCCCACCCTCCAAGGAGGTGATTCAGCAGGCCCTGATTGTCCAGCCACTTCCGGTTTTTGCCGAAGGGCAGCTCCCACAAAGCACTGAAATTGTTGATAAATTCACGATTCATGTAAGAGCGAGCGCGGTCCATCCAACGATCTTTGACCAGGTGCGAAGCTCTTCCCCCGCCTCCGGTTGTCAGGACTTCGATACCGTAGTCGATATTCTTCGACCAGGTAAAGGCGTTCAGGAAAGTGAAACCACTGGTCAAGCGTCTCTCGGCTTTTACGGTCATGGCGTTGTAGATCGCGTTGGCGTCATTCTTGTACATGAACACCAAAACGGGTTCACTCCACCTGCGCCGGTTGAACAGGGGAGTCGTAGCATCAGGTATAAGCGGAGCGACGACATTCCGCGCCCCACTCGGCACCCTTGTGTTCTTGTTGCCGGTGTAGCCAACCGTAAGCAGGACCTCCCCGGGCAACATGTGCTGCAAATCCAGGAGCCACTGGGAACTGTAAGGGTTGTAAAGATCACGTGGAACGATAGTGAGCGTGTCGTTCGGAATGAGTTTGGTCGGCAAAACTGCCGAAGAAGAAGGTGCGGTCGCGTTTAATCGGGCCTCCGAAGGTAGCGCCGTATTCATTCCGAATATACTGGGGACGCTTTGCTCCGGTCTCCCCCGGGTTGCTGTTCCTGTTGAAGAAGAAGTCATTGGCCGCCAGTGCGGAGTTGCGGTGATACTCGAACAGGGTCCCGTGGAAGTTGTTGGTTCCCGACTTGGTGGAGACCAGAACCTGCGCTCCTTGCCTGTAACCATACTCGGCCGAGACATTGTTCGTGATTACTTTAAACTCCGAGAGGGCGTCGAGGTTGGGCACAATTGCCTGAGCCTCAAACCCAAGTTGGCCGCGGCTGGTTCGAGAGGTTATGTCGGCGCCATCTAGACGGATATTGTTCTGAGCCACGTGGTTGCCGACAGCGACAAAGCCTCCGGCTCCCGCCGTACGGTGCGACCCGCCCGGCCCTCCGGCCGGCGCCACGCCAGCTGATAACCCCGCCAACTGCAGATAGTTCCTGCCGTTCAGGGGGAGTTCGCGAATGCGTCTCTCATCGATCACCTGCCCGACATCTTGCGCTTTCTGCTGAATCCGCTCCGCTTCGGCAACAACATCGACAACCTGGCTGACTTCCCCGATCTTCATCGTGAAATCGACCCGCGCTACCTGGCCCAGCTCGATCGTTAATGTCGTCTGCTGGGTAGTGAAGCCAGCCATGCTGCATCGAACCTTGTACTGGCCCTCCTTCAGAAAGGGGAAGCTGTAAAAACCAACGTCGCTGGTTAGAGCCGTGTGAGCCACCCCGGTCTCGATGTTGGTCGCAACAACTTCGGCGCCGGGGAACTCCTTTGTTTCGTCCGTGACGTACCCCTGCAACCCGGACTCCTGACCCAAGACAGGAACCGTCAGAATTACCAGCAGGAATAAGACCAAAGCAGCGCATTGGTGTCGGCGCCGTCTTGACGCGTGCGCACTAAGAATCAGCTTGTTGACGGCAAATCTCTTGCACATGGTTAATTCAAACGGTAAACCCCCCGCTTTGCCGGGAGGACTCACAGTGTTTGACATATAGGGGAGTGGCCTTCAGAGTCTCCA
>JBHGBF010000294.1:0-6003 GCA_041946865.1 Acidobacteriota bacterium
CGGACTCTGGAGAGTCCGGCCACTATGGGCGCTCGTTTCCACTATCCGGGTGCGCGAGGCGGATGCTGAACTCCAAAAGCGCCTGCCGCTTCGCTCGCAGAAAACTGGGCGGGTTACGAGCGGGGAACGTTTCCTGCCGGTTCTTTGGATGAGGGTGCCTTCGCTTAAACCAGGTACCAACGGTTCATAAATCCCAGCCGGCACGGCGGGAGCCTTTCACGCAGGCATTGGCCTCCGCATTGTTGGTCACTCGCATCGCGGCTTCGTCCCATACGATACGACCGTCCACGCGTTTCGCGATGTTCCCAAGCAAAGTGAGTTCGGTCAACCGTGCTGAATAGGCGAAATCGGCGCACGCCTTGCGGCCTTCCAGGATTGCGCTGAGCCAGTCGCCTTCGATGCCGCCCTCGGGCCGCGGCATCGTTTCCGGCGGGCGCTTGAGGGCCTTCATAGCCGCTTCGGGGATAATGCGGGGGCTGTCGCCGTAGACGCCGCATACGAGTTTGGCCTCACTGCCGTTGAAGATCACGCCACCCTCGGCAGGCAGTTTCTGGTCGTCCGGCAGTCCGGCCGGACGCGGGGGACGGGTGCCTTCGTACCAGGTGAGCTTCAGCGGCCGTTTGCCTTCATGCGCGGGGAACTGAAACGTGACGATGGCGGAAAGCGGGTGGGTGTCGGGGTTGAGGCCGCACGAGGTCGCATCGACCGCAACCGGCATGCGCTTGCCCAGGACGGTGAAAACCGAATCAAGGGTATGTGCGCCACGGTCGCCCATCATACCGTTTCCGAAATCCCACCATGCGCGCCAGCGCCCCGGATGGTAGGTCGGGTGATAGTCGCGC
The DNA here is from genome assembly GCA_041946865.1 of Acidobacteriota bacterium. Taxonomy (GTDB): domain Bacteria; phylum Acidobacteriota; class UBA6911; order RPQK01; family RPQK01; genus RPQK01. Next base: position 843 of record JBHGBF010000294.1, read on the forward strand.
ACCGGCGCAGGGCCCAAAAAGAGGTCCCAGTTGAGCGTTGGCGGCAAGGATTCACCCTTCTCGGGCTTGCGCGCAAGCAACGAGCTCCAGTAGGCATGACCCCACGGATAGTACGAGAGGTCGCACCACGCGTCGATGCTCTGCAGCTCGCCGATGCCCCCTGCGGCAATCCATTCGTTGATGAGGTAAAAGCCCGGACTGGCGTGGCCTTGGATGCCCATTTGCGTAACGACGTTCCGCTCTGTCGCCAGACGCAACAGTTCACGGCACTCGAACACGTCGTGGCAAAGCGGCTTTTGCACGAACACGTGCTTGCCGGCTTTGATGGCCGCGGCGGCGATGGCGGCGTGTGTGTGGTCCGGGGTGGCAATCAGTACCGCGTCGAGATCCTTCTGTTTGTCAAGCAGTTCGCGGTAGTCGGTATAAAATTTCGCCTGCGGATATGCGGCCCTGACCGGCTGCGCATACACGGAGTCTACGTCGCACAGTGCCACGATCGCGTGACCGGTGGAGGCGATCTCGTGCAGATTGCTCTTGCCCATGCCGCCAATGCCGATTCCGGCGACAGCAAGTCTTCCATTGGGGCCGGGACGTTTGCCTTGAGCCAGGACATGCCGCGGCAGGATCGAAATCGTGCCGGCGGCGGCCAGAAAATGGCGTCGTGGGATGCTGCTGGACATGGCCAAAACGGTATACCGCCTGCGAGGCTTTGTCCAGTACCCGACGGAGCTTTTGGGGGACATTTCACCATGATTCGGGAGGGGGCCGGCGACAGGATGCGGGGCCCCTTCCAAAGAAGTGTGCTGGCCAAATCTCCCGTTCTTGTTGTCTTCTGACGCCAGACCAGTCACTTTCTCATTAGAAAATTCTATTTCAATAAGGAATAATTCGCCTTGACTTCCGCTTTCCGCCCCTTCAATAATCGTGCGTCGGCAAAGCAGAGGAGGCGTGTTGGTCGCCTGATCCCGGCGCCTCAGGCCGGCTTCCTCCGAGTGGCAGAGGACGTCATCATGCGAGTGGTCGTGACCGATTATATTGAACCGGACTTGAATTGGGAGCATGAGCAGCTATCCCCCCTGGCGGTCGAACTGGACAGCTACCAGCTCAAAGCGGCGCCGGTCGAGCGGCTGATCGAGGCCACTCGGGACGCGGACATCGTGGTCGTGAACATGGCGCCCGTGACGTCCGCTCTGGTCTCCGGCTGGCGAAAGTGCAGCCTGGTGATACGTCACGGCATCGGCTATGACAACGTGGACGTCCAAGCGTTGACCAAACGAGGCATTCCGCTCGTCAACATCCCCGATTACTGCCCGGAAGAGGTTGCCGAACAGGCCATCGCTCTGCTTTACGCGCTCGCACGCAAAATCGTCTTCAGCCGAACCATACTTGAGCGCTCGAGCAGGCAAGGTGAATGGAATTTCGAAGGCATCGCGCCGATTCACAGAATGAAAGGCCGGACGGTCGGGATCATCGGCTGCGGCCGGATTGGCTCCCGGGTTCTTCGCAAACTCTCCGGCTCGGGGATGCAACTCCTGGTCTGTGATCCCTACTTGAGCACCCAGAGACAGCGGGAGCTGGGGATCGACGTCCTGAGACTGGAGGACGTTCTGGCGCGAGCGGACTTCGTGACCCTCCACACGCCGCTCAACGACGAAACCCGCCGGCTGATCAGCCGCTCCACGCTCGCCCTGATGAAACCTTCCGCTTTTCTCATCAACACGGCCAGAGCCGGGTTAATCGAGAACGAAGCCTTGTACGAAGCCCTGGTGAATGGCCGGTTGGCTGGTGCGGCGCTGGACGTCTTTTCGCCGGAGCCGCCGCCGGCCGATTTCCCTTTCTTTCAGCTCCCGAACGTGATTTTGACCCCTCATCTTTCCTGGTACTCGGTCGAAGCGGAATGGGAGATCAGGGAAAAGATCGTAGAACAGATAAAGCGCAAGCGCGAGGGACTTCCGCTCCTCAATTGTGTCAACCCTGAGGTGTTGCAGGGGCAAGGAATTGACGATTGACGATGGTTGATCGGCGATCACCGCTGTCGAAGCCTCCCTCGCCAATCAACCCTCGTCAAATCGACGGAGGCGACATATGAAGCTGACGGACAACGCTCGGACGGTTCCGGGTCCCAAAGGAAAGGAATATCTGGAGATCTGGCGCAAGTACGAAGCCCAGACCATGACGTTTCAGGCGCCGGTCGTCTGGGATCGAGCCCGCGGAATTGTCGTGACCGACGTCGACGGCAATCAGTATTACGACTGGACTTCCGGCGTGCTGGTCACAAACGTCGGGCACAGCCACCCGAAGCATGTCAAAGCGATTCAGGAAGCCGTCGCCAAACTGATGAATTGCTATGATTTCCCGACGCCTTCTCGGGTTGACCTGGCGCGGCGAATGGTGGAAGTCACGCCCGATAACCTGGACAAGGCTTTTTTCCTGACAACCGGGAGCGAGGCGACCGAAGGGGCGATGCGGATTGCCAGGCGCTTCACCGGAAACTACGAAATCATTTCCTTCTACGGGGCCTTCCACGGAAGGACCTACGGCGCGATGAGCGCAGGCGGAATGGCCTCGACCAAGAGAGGATTTGGACCGGGCGTGCCCGGCGCCATTCGCGTCCCCTTTCCCCACTGCTATCGCTGTCCGCTGGGTAAGACCCAGGAATCGTGCGGGACTGCCTGCCTCAACTTTCTGGACGATGCCGTTCGGGCCTCCAGCACCGGGAGTTTAGCCGCAACTATAGTCGAGCCCTACCAGGGGGCGGCCGGCTTCATCTTCCCTCCCGAGGGTTACCTGAAGCAGCTGGAGCAGTGGGTCCGCGACAAGGGCATGGTTTTCATCCTCGACGAGGTCCAGTCGTCCTTTGGCAGGACCGGAAAGATGTTCGCTCTGGAGTGGGAGAACCTGAAGCCCCAGCTGCTTTGCATCGGCAAGGGAATCGGCAGCGGCATTCCGGCGTCCTGCATTATGGCCGAGTCGCGGGTGATAGGCGCCATGGGCCAGGGCGAGATGAGCAGCACTTCCGGCGGGAACCCGGTCGCGTCGGCGGCGGCGCTGGCCGTGCTCGACATCATCCAGGAGGAAGACCTGGTTGAAAACGCCCGCCGCATCGGACAGTGCTTGAAAGCACGTCTGCTCGGCATGCAGGAGCGCTGCCGGTACCTGGGCGATGTTCGCGGCCGGGGATTAGTTTTGGGACTCGAGTTCGTCCGGGACAAAGCCACCAGGGAGCCGGCCGGAGACATAGCCCGGCAGGTGATCCTGAGAGCGGCGGGAAAGGGTCTTCTGGTCGGCGCCGTGGGCGCGTACGGGCATGTGATTCGCGTCGCGCCGCCGCTCGTTATCACCGAAGAAGAAGCGCACAGGTCGGCTGATATTCTGGAGGAAGTCCTGCTCGGCCTGCCGGGGAACTGAGCGCCTTGGCGGGACTCTCGACGGTCCCGCCTTGGTTGGGTTCGGGCGACTGAATACAGATGGATCAACAGGAACCGCTGGTGTGTGGCGGTATCGTCACGGTGAAAGAGTGAATATCACGACGAAGGTCCTGTGTTGAAAGTCAATCTGTTTTTCGCCATTTCCAAGCCCTTGGGCGGGATGCAAACTGCCCCCGCCGGCGTTGGCCCTTCCCTTTCGGGGAAGGTATCGGCGTGCGAAACCGCACCTGCACCCAGGGTAGCTGAAAAACGCTACCCTGGGCTTTCTTGCCTTGTCCCTTCGGGACACCGGACCTTCGCCGAAACAGACCCGATAAACCAAGAGAGACCGCTGGTCTCCACGGCGCCACGCCGAAGGCGTGGGGCAAGGCAGCCCAGGGTAGCGCTTTTCAGCTACCCTGTCCCGCCGCGATAAGGAGTGGAATTCAATTGAAACTGAAAGCCTTAATCCGCGAGGAGCTGCCGGCGGCCTGCTCCTTTCTGCTGGGCCTGATCCGCTTCCCGTCCTTGTCCGGCCGGGAAAGCGAGGTCATGGAGTACCTGGCAGAAGGCTTTGGCCCGTTCACCGAGGCGGTCGAGAAAGTCCCTTTCCCGACTGACTTCCCGCAGGATCCGGAATACTCGTTTCCTGTGACCGGCCTTTCCTACGCCGGCCGTTACAACTTAAGGATCACCGCCGGCGGCAGCGCCGGTCTCCCAGTCCTGTTTAACACTCACACCGACGTCGTTCCCGCCTCTTCAGGACAGAAGGCAGCGTTTGAGCCGCGAGTCGATGGGACCGTGGTCTATGGGCGAGGGGCGTGTGACGCCAAAGGGCAGATCGCGACCTTGTACCTGCTGCTTCGTGTGCTCCGGAGGCTGGGCGGAAGTCTTCCGCCGATCGTCCTTCACCTGGTTACCGAAGAGGAGGTCGGCGGGAACGGCACGCTCGCCATGGTCCGCCGGGGAGAAAAGGCCGGCGCCGCTGTCGTGCTGGAACCGACCGGAAATCGGATGGTGACGTCGGTCCGTGGCGCTCTCTGGTTCAGGTTAAGCTGCGCCGGCCAGGCAGGCCACAGCGGAAGCGCCGGCGGGAGTGTCAGCGCCCTCAAAAACTGCGTCGAAGCCATGGGCCTGCTCGAGCGATACCACGCCCGGTTGTTGTCCCAGTCCCGGGGATTCCCGCTTTTTGACCGCTTTGAAAACCCCATGCCCCTGACTTTCGGGCGGCTGACCGCCGGGAACTGGCCGGCCGCCGCCCCTGACCACGCCTGCCTGGAGGGGGTCCTGGGATTTCTGCCTAATAAGAACCGCCGTGAAGTCATGGAGGAATTAGAGGCTTACCTGGAGGAAAACGGGTCCGCCGCTTTGCGGAACAGTTTCCTTCTCGAGTACACGTATCGGCACGACTGCCACGTCCTCCCGCCCGATCACCCGCTGGTTCTTTTGCTCCAGCGGGCGTGTGTGCGATCCGGTCAGACGGAGGAGGTTGCGGCTTTCCCCGCCTCATGCGATTCCTGGTACTACCACAACCTGCTCGGGATTCCTACGCTGGTCTATGGTCCCGGTCATCTACGCTTTGCTCATTCGGCAGAGGAGCAGATCGATCTGGAGGAGGTGGCCGCCGCAGCCGAAGTGCTGGCACGGTTTGCGTCAAGCGCCGAACCTTGATGCTCTTTTGCTTGAAGGCGGAAGCTCCACTTTGGCGCAAATATACAGATGTGTAAACATGGTTTACGCCGAAGGCGTCAGGC
>JBHGBF010000295.1:0-5901 GCA_041946865.1 Acidobacteriota bacterium
CCTAACGCCTTCGGCGTAAAAACGTTCACACATCTGTTTATTTTCGCCAAAGTCCAGGGCTCTACGAGCAAACAGGAATCAGCATGATCCTCGATGCTAAAGAGTTTCGAAGGTTTTTCGACTGCGTCTGGCGATTACGTGCTAAGCAGGCCGGCTGGAATCTCGAGCTTATTCACGCGGGGAAGGGCTGTACATTCCGGTTGTCGGCGTCAAAATGATACGGTCTGATTCAGGCACGCGAGGGGCTCTGCGCGCCGGGAGATTGATTGATATGTCGATTCAGTATTACCACGTAGACGCCTTCACCGGTACTCTCTTCTCTGGTAACCCAGCGGGGGTATGCGTTCTTCCCGCTTTTCCCAGTGACCATCTCATGCAGAAGATTGCCGCCGAGAATCGACACTCTCAAACCGCCTTTGTGGTCCCGCGCGCTGATGGCGACTTTGACTTGCGCTGGTTCACTCCCGAACTTGAGGACGATCTGTGCGGGCACGCGACTCTGGCCTCGGCCTACGTCCTGTCACTTCGCCGACATCGGGTATGGCCGGTCCGCTTTCACACGTGCAGCGGCGTGTTGACGGTCACGCGTGACGGAGAAAGTTTCCAGATGGACTTCCCCGCCTGGCCGCCTCGCCCCTGCGACGCGCCGGCCGCGTTGCTGCCGGCGCTCGGCCTGCAGGCGGTACACGCCCTGGGAAAGGCTCGTGATTACCTTGTCGTCGTCGACAGCGCTGAACTCATCCGCACGCTCTCCCCCGATTTTCGCGCCTTGGCCAAGGTGGATGTCGGCATTGGCGGCGTCATCGTTACCGCTCCGGGCGAGGGCGATGTCGATTTCGTGTTCCGCTTCTTCTGCCCTGCGGTTGGCATCAACGAGGATCCGGCCACGGGCTCGATCCAGTGCACACTCGTTCCATACTGGGCCAGACGACTGGGCAAGAGCACGCTACGTGCACAACAGTTGAGTGTACGTCAGGGTGAATTCCGATGCCAACTGGCCGGCGATCGAGTGAAAATCACCGGTAACGCCCGCCTGTATTTGAAGGGTACGCTGGAAGTCGACACATGACGCTTCGGGTAACAGCGGGTCGGGCGGGCCGCCAGAGACTTCAGCCGTCGCGGCAACGGAAATCCAGGTCGCAAGTACGGCGGCTGTTAGACGGCGCCGAGGCCGAGTCCGGTCAATTCTCCGGTCTGCATGGTGCCGTCCTTGATCAGGAAGATCCCTGGAAACCGCGATTCCCAACTCTTGTTGGCTGCCGGAACATACTGGCGGGAGTTTGCCTCAATGGCTGCGACCCCCGGCACATGGGCAGCCAACCCGGCTGAGTGAATCAGCGAGGCGCCCGGACAGGTCAAATCCTGAACGCACAGGAACATCTTGAGTTTCTGAGCGGCCGCCGCCATGAGGAGCGCCTGGCTCTGTCCTTTGCACGCCTTGAGCGCTGCTCCCGTGTAGCCCATCTCTTTGGCGAGCAGCAGGCTTCGGAGATCGGTCAACGACTCGTCGATCACAACCGGACGCAGCTTCGAGGCCTGGTGCATGACATTGGCCCGGTCGCTCTCGAGATCTCGCCTGGTCGGCTGCTCGATATACTGAATGCGCTCAAACCCGGCCGGGGTCTTCGCGCGCACCTGCTCGAGAAACGCCATCAGGTACTCGACATTCCGGCACTTTTCGTTAAAATCCAGCGAGTAAAACCACTGCCCCACGCTGCGTTTCTGCTGGGTCTCTGCCGCCACCTGATCAACCCGCACCACCCGGTTCACGTCCCAATCGAGATTATCCCCATTCAGCTTGATCTTGATATGCGTCAGGCCGTTGTAGTTGATCCACTCCGGAAGCGTCTCCGGCAATCCGTCGTTAAGGCGGGTTTTGATGTCTTCCTCGAGGATCGGGTCCACGGCGCCGACCAGGTGGTAAAGAGGCATGCGGGGTTTCGGAGCGCGTAGCACATACTTGTCGAGCCATTCCCCCTTGAATTCCGGCCCCAGGTAGTGAGAAAGGTCCTTCGGCATGGAATCGGGGCCGTAGGTGAGATAAGAGCTGACCTTCTTCAGCTTCCCAAAAGCGTCGTGCACAGCCGCGTCGAAGGGACTGGCAGTGACCAGCGTGCAGAGTTTCGGAATAGGATGAGCCAGACTCAGTTTCTTCGAAAGGTCGTCCGCTTCGGCCAGATAAAGGGGCTCTGCCTCATGGTCCAGATCGATCGGATGGCCGTACGCGCCCAGGGCTGACAAAACCTTGGCAATGCGGCCCGCCAGGACTTTCATGGCGTTCAGGGTCGTCTCATAGCTCATCTCCTGAGACGGGAACGACCAGACGTTCCCCAGCGGCATGGAGCCGAATCCTTTGGCGGTGTGACCAAACGCTGTCTCGACCGTGCACGTCACATTCAACAGCGTGACGCGGTCGACCACCGTCCCTCCGAACTTGATGGGAGTCCGGTACAAGTAATCTTCAAAGCTGAAGTCGAGATCCTTGACGGTAACCCCGGCGCTCTTCATCTTCGGCTGAAGCAGATTAAGCGCCGGAGCCCCGGCGCTGAGTTGAAGCATTCGACGACGGCTCATTCTGCTCATTAGTCTTCCCATGTTTTCCCCGAGCTGGGCGTGTATGCCTGGGCCAGGCACTTCCTCAAAAATTCAAGGTCACGTTTGGCCGCGATCAGCGTGTTGTCTTGTTTCTGCGCCTTGTCCTGGCCCGGTATCCCGTATTCCAGGTGGACTGAGACCGGGCCCTGAAACCCGGCCGCCGCCAGCATGCTGCAGAAAGCCGGCCAGTTCACCATTCCCTGGCCAAGGGGACAGTTGATCTGCTGCCAGCCTTTTCCCGGTATCTTGTCCCAGTAAAAGTCCTTCACAGCGATCATTTTCAGACGAGAGGAGACCAGCTGCGCGGAGACCTTCCAGCCGATGCCGCCTCCTTCAACCACGGCATGCCTGATGTCGTAATAGTAACCGGCCCATTTCGGATCCAGCTTCTCGATAATGCCTGCCACATCCCAGACCGGTCCGCCCACATATCCGGCGTGGTTGTGATATCCGACCTGCACGCCGTGTCGTGCCGCCATTTCGACCAGCCGGGTCAGCTGCCGCCGGACGTTTTCAAGCTCGGCTCGCACATCCTGGAGTTGATACTTATAATAGCCAGGCTTGATGTAGGGGACCTTCAGCCGGCCGGCCCGCGAGAGGATAGGCTCAGCTGCAGGATCGTCAGCGGACAGCAAAGCCGTGGTCAGCATCGGGACCTGCACGCCTGCCGCCCGAAGCGCCTGGACTGCCGGCTCCAGTTCATCTTGAGCCCGCTCGGGTAACACGTGTCCACCGGGTCGAACCGTGAGGTCAACACCTTCAAAACCGGCATTCTTCACGACCGGCCCGAGGTCCTTCCAATGGAGACCGGGGAGATGCTTCGAGAAAAGGCAGATCGGCCCCTGAAACGGACGAGGCGCAGCAACAGTTCGACCCTGCAGCCCGGCCGCCAGCGCGGCTCCACTGCCTGCCATGAACATCCTTCTTGTCAACTCTTGCATGACGGCGATTATCGACGATGTGCGCGGCGGTTGCAAACAGGGAGTTGGGAGCGCCGGCAAAGCGGCCACGCCCACGTGCAGGTAATTCAATCCTTCTTAGGCAATGCCCGGGTGGAGCCGGTCGAGATGCCGCCATCGACCAGAAGGGTCTGGCCGGTCACGTACTGGCTCGCGTCTGAGGCGAGAAACACGACCGCACCGTCCAGATCGTGCGGCTGGCCGGGACGCTTCAGCGGGATCCGATCGACCAGGTACTCGACCCACTCCTTGCTTTCGTACATCACCGCGTTTTGTGCGGTCTTGAACCAGCCGGGCGCCAGGCAGTTCACGGTAATTCCATAGCAGCCCCAATCGTCGGCGAGACTCATGGTCAACTGTCTGGTCCCTCCCCGGCTGGCGCAGTACGGGGCGAGCCCGGCGTAACCGAAAACGCTCGTCACCGATCCGATGTTGATAATCCGGCCGTAACGACGCGGGATCATATGCCGGGCAACAGCCTGGGCCACGAAGAACGTGCCCCGCAGGTTGGTGTTCAAAACCAGGTTCCAGTCATCCCAGGTGATTTCCAGAGAGGGCTTTCGAACATTACATCCGGCGTTGTTCACCAGGATATCGATGCGGCCATAGTGTCCGACCGCCGCTTCAACCATTCGCTGGATGCTCGCGTAGTCCTGAACGTCAAGCTCGAGTGGAAAGGCTTGTCGTCCCAATTCTTCTATCTCGCACTTGAAGGCCGCCAGAGACTCCGCCTTCCGGCTGGTGATAACCAGGTCGGCCCCGGCTCGCGCGAGAGCCCTTCCCAGATATTGGCCAAGTCCTCGGCTTGTGCCCGTCACCAGCGAGACTTTCCCGGTCAGATCAAAAAGCTTGTTCTCCATTGATGCAACCTCACTCAGGCTTCAGAATGACCTTCATCAAACCCGGTTCCTTCCGGTACAGCCGGTCGAACCACGCTGCTCCATCCGCGAGCGCGGCGGTGGCGCTCAGTAAAACGTCCACGTCCAGCTTGCCTCGGGCGATCATGTCGAGGCAGGCCGGATATTCACCTCTCGAAGCACAACAACCAAGCAGGGTCAGCTCTCGCGTCACGGCCACCTGAAGCGGAAACTCGACCATCGGGGCCAGGTTACCGACCAGAGCGGCTTTCCCGCCTTTTCTGACGGAGCCGAGGGCCGTTTGAACGGCTGCGGTGATCCCCACCGCCTCAAAGGAAGCGTCCGCCCCGCGGCCGCCGGTCAGGCGACGGATTTCAGCCGCACTGTCTTCCCTGGAGGAATTCAGCCCCGCATCGGCCCCCAATCGGCAAGCCAGATCGAGCCTGGCGTCCTCAACATCAACCGCCAGGATTTGCCCGCAACCGGACAGACGGAGCGCCTGTATGACCAGCAGCCCGATCATTCCGGCACCCACAACCACAGCAGTATCGTTGATGGACAAGTGAGAACGGTTGACGGCGTGGAAGGCGATCGAGCACGGCTCGATCATCGCGGCTCGCTCAAAACTGAGTGAATCGGGGATTCGGTAGAGGATCCGTTCGGGAACCGCGACGTATTCGGCAAAAGCGCCGTGCAGGCGATAGTCGCCGCAGGATACGCCCAGAACCCGGCGGTTGTCACACAGGTTGATCTCCCCCCTCCGGCAGAAGAAGCACGAGCCGCAGTAGACCGTCGAGTCAAACGTCACCCGATCTCCAGGCCGGAAATCACGGACCTCGCGCCCGACCGCCGTGATCACGCCCGACGCCTCATGGCCCATGATGATCGGCGGGATTCGCCGGCCAGTGCTGCCGTCCATCCCGTGGACGTCGCTTCCACAGATCCCGCAAGCTCTCACCCGGATCATGACATGGTCAGGCGAGAGAGACGGCTCCGGGACTTCTTCATAGACCAACTGACTGTATTCCTTAAGGACCAGAGCTTTCATATGAATCGAAGTCTATAACGGGCGCCTCGCCTTGTCTCTGCCGAATTTGACAAACGTCGAGACGCCAACCGCCGCAAAATAGCAGATGGACCGGTGAGCAGGCGAGTAACCAGGGCTTAAGCGGGTCCCTAACCCCTGGCTTACAAGTCCTTTACCTCGCATGGCGACCCGAAGGGACCGGCCTTTGGCCTGGAATTAAAAACGAGTAATGCCTCACTTTTCTTTGTAGTGCCGCCTTCAGGCGGGCTTTTTCGAACCGTAACCGCTCTCAATGGTCGGCTGCGGTTCGAAAAAGCCCGCCTAAAGGCAACACTGTTGACCTGACGTTTCCACCTGCTCCGGGGCATGAGCGCCAAAACAAGCCCCTGCTTTTAGTCCCGAAGGGACTCTGGACTTTGGCGAAAGTATACAGATGAATCAACAGGAACCGCTGCTGTGTGGC
>JBHGBF010000296.1:0-5881 GCA_041946865.1 Acidobacteriota bacterium
CGCATGATGAACTCCAAAAGCGCCTGCCGCTTCGCTCGCAGAAAACTGAGCGGTTACACAAGTGAGAGTTAACAATCGATTGTTAACAATTCTCTTGACTCCTGTTCTGAACCGGCGATAGTCTGAGCCCCTGACGGTCAGGCACAGCGTCCGCCCCGGATGGCACCTAGCTCGCCGGAGGAGCCAAGTATCCGGCAGCCGGACGCCCGGATCATTAGACGCCAAGGAGTGAGCAGTCATGATCTCAGAAGCCAGGCGAGAGGTCGCAGTTACAAACGGGATGCCTCCATTAAGCGGTTCTTGCGGGCTTCTCGATCGGTTCGTGGGCGGCACTCTTCGCGGGGATGATTACCTGCAACTTCTCTTTCACCTCGACAACTGTCCCCGCTGTTTCAACAGAGTCCGTTCGTTTCCGGAGCAGAAACGACAGGAACTCTACGCCCTGGAAAACGGCTTGGAGGAAGCGGTGTTCGAAGAACTGGCAGCCGATCAGGAGGCAGATCAGGACGGAGAGGAGCTGACTATGTTGGTGCACGAGAGCAGGCCGCGACTGGCCGAGGTCCGCACAGAACAGGACTTGCCAAGCCCGCCAACCGATTTCAGCCATGCCGCGAAGCTCCTCGAGCAGGAGATGGTCGTGGCTGACGAAGAAATCGAGAAGTTGAAGGCGCGGCTGTCGGCCCTCGAGACCAGGCGTGCGGAACTCAAAGCGGATCTGGACCATCTCGAGGCGGCAACCCACATTCTCGAGCGGTTCACGGGTGCCAGCACGCCAAAAGTGGTCACCCCGGTGCCTTTCGCCCGCTCGAAGATGAACTTCTCCTCTGTCACGCAGAGAGAAGCTATCCTGCAGGTCTTGGGCCAGTGCCCGTCTCAAGCGCTGAATAAGAAAGTGCTCACCCAAGCCCTGATCGATGGTGGGTTTCCCTTCAGATCAGTCGAAAGGACTGAACGGCAGAATGCGGTCTATCAGACTTGCAGGCGGATGGTGGAGGGAAACGAATTGCTGATGACGATTCATGGCAGAGACGCGTTCTACCAACTTGTCAATGGCAACGGGTCCCGAAACGAACGTCACATCGTTGCCGAGGCCGTAAGCTAGGCATCCGCAAGCTGCCCTCTTACGTGTGCTTGTAGTCTCAGCCCGAACAATGGATTCTTGAAATGCCCGCTTGCGAAAAAGTGAACCATGACTGAAAGCGGGACACCTCGAACTATTCGCGCTCCAATCGGAACGAGTCTCTCCTGCCTTGGCTGGCATCAGGAAGCTGCCCTTCGGATGTTGATGAACAATCTGGATCCTGAGGTGGCTGAGAATCCTTCACAACTTGTCGTTTATGGTGGCGCGGGTAAGGCGGCGCGCGACTGGGATTCCTATGAGCGCATCGTCACGACTCTAAGGCGCCTCAAGGATGACGAGACTCTCCTTGTGCAGAGCGGGAAGCCGGTCGGTGTCTTCAAAACCACTAACTGGGCACCCCGTGTCCTGATCGCCAATGCTCACATCGTCCCCCGATGGGCCACCTGGGAGGAGTTCCGTCGTTTGGAGCATCTGGGCCTTACAATGTACGGTCAAATGACAGCGGGCTCCTGGATCTACATCGGGACTCAGGGAATCCTTCAGGGAACATACGAGACTTTTGCCGAGTGTGCCCGCAAGTACTTTGGAGGATCGCTCGCCGGTCGGATGGTTGTCAGCGCGGGCTTGGGTGGAATGGGCGGCGCTCAGCCCCTGGCGGTGACGATGAACGAAGGCGTGTTCCTCGGGATCGAAGTCGACCCCGAGAGGATCGAGCGCCGTGTTCGGACCGGCTATTGTGACCTGATGGAGACGGATCTGGAGCACGCCCTACAGCTTGTAATGTCGGCCAGACAGGCGAAACAGGCGTTGTCCGTGGGGCTGGTCGGAAACGTCGCCGAAGTCATGCCTGAACTCGTGCGACGGGGCATCGTTCCAGACGTGGTCACCGATCAGACATCGGCGCATGACCTGCGAGTCGGCTATATACCGGCAGGCTTCACACCCGAAAAAGCGCGCGACTGGCGAGAGAACCGGTACGACGATTACGAAGACACCGTCTTGGATTCGATGGCGACTCACGTTTCCGCGATGCTCGAGCTTCAAAAGCTTGGCTCGATTGTCTTCGATTACGGAAATAATCTGCGCGGCCAGGTCGCTGACCGCCGCGGGTTCTCAGCAGCATTCAATATCCCCGGGTTTGTTCCGGAGTTTATCCGCCCGCTGTTCTGTAAGGGCTCAGGTCCCTTTCGGTGGGCGGCGCTTTCGGGAAATCCCGAGGATATCCAGACAACTGACCGGGCGATTCTTGATCTGTTTCCCCAAAAACAATCGTTACGTCGGTGGATTAGCCAAGCGCAGACCAAAGTGCATTTCCAGGGCTTGCCGGCGCGGATTTGTTGGCTGGAGTATGGCGAGCGCGCCGAGGCCGGTCTTCGTTTCAATTGGCTGGTTCGGACAGGGAGAATCAAAGCGCCGCTCGTAATCGGGAGGGATCATCTGGACGCCGGGTCGGTCGCCTCCCCCAACCGGGAAACGGAAGGCATGAAGGACGGGTCTGACGCGATCGCTGACTGGCCGCTTCTTAACGCCATGCTCAACGTCGCCTGCGGAGCCAGTTGGGTCTCGATTCACCATGGGGGCGGAGTTGGGATCGGGTATTCAATCCACGCAGGCATGGTCTGTGTAGCGGACGGGACCTCGGCTGGCGACCAGAGACTCGAGCGAGTGCTGACGGCTGACCCGGGAACCGGGGTGATGCGACATGCCGACGCCGGCTATGAAGAAGCCGTGCGGACGGCCCGGGAAAGAAGAGTGGATTTGCCAAGCGTGCTGAAAGAGTGAAAGACGGCGGCTGTCATGCAATATGTCAAACTCGACACGTTGTACGAGGACCTGAAAAGCCGTTTGCGTTCATTGAGCTTGGATCTCTCACCGGTTCACGCCGCGCGACGGCGGGTCGACGAAGCTCTGCACGGGAACCAGGCCTACTATGGGATCAACACGGGTTTTGGCGCCCTAGCTCAGAAACGTATCCCACCCGACCAACTCCTGCAGCTTCAAAAGAACCTCCTGCTCAGCCATTCGGTCGGTGTCGGCGATCTAGTTCCCAAGGAAATCAGCCGGCTAATGCTGCTCTTGAAGCTCCACTCGCTCGGACTGGGGTATTCAGGTATCTCGGCTGAAACCTTCGAACGCCTGCTGTGCTTTGCGCATATGGAGCTTATCCCGGCGGTTCCGACCCGTGGAAGTGTCGGCGCTTCGGGCGACCTGGCGCCGTTGGCCCACCTATGTCTCCCTCTTATCGGCTTAGGCTGCTTCTGGGACGAGTCCGGGGCGGGGACCGTTCCGGCTCAACAGGTTCTTGCGCAGCAAGGTCTGGAACCGCTCACCCTGCAGCCCAAGGACGGGCTTTCACTCATAAACGGGACGCAGCTGATGTCCTCATACGGAGCCTATGTACTCGAGAAATGCCGCAATCTCGTGACCGTGGCTGACCTCGTATGCGCGATGAGCGTCGAAGCCTTGCGTGGAAGCGCTTGTCCGTTTGATCCGCGCGTTCAAGAGCTCAGGCCTGATCCTGGTCAGGCTCTCGTTGCCGAGAATGTGCGGATCCTGCTGCGCGACAGCGAAATCCTCGACTCCCATCGGAATTGTGGGAAGGTCCAGGATCCTTACTGCCTGAGATGCGCTCCCCAGGTCCACGGGGCGGTCCGGGATGCGCTCGTGTTTTCGTCCGGGACCGTCGAGGTGGAAATCAATGCCGTCACCGACAACCCACTGGTTCTCGAAAACGGAGATATTCTCAGCGGGGGAAACTTCCATGGAGAACCGCTCGCTCTGGCTCTCGACTTTGCCGCCATTGCCCTGAGTGAGTTAGCCGCGATATCGGAGAGACGAACCTACCTGCTGCTTGAAGGACAGGACGGTCTTCCCAAGCTGTTGATGCGCGAGACGGGAATCAATTCCGGGTTCATGATGCCGCAATACACGGCGGCGGCCTTGGTCTCGGAAAACAAAGTCATGTCGCACCCTGCTTCTGTGGATTCGATCCCGACCAGTTTGGGTCAAGAGGACCACGTGTCCATGGGAAGCATCAGTGCGCTGAAGCTATTGCCCGTTTTTCGGAATGTCGAATGCGTGCTGGCCATCGAGCTTTTCACTGCCGCTCAGGCGCTTGATTTCCGCAAACCGTTAAGACCCGGCCGTGGGGTCGAAATTGCACACGACTACGTGAGGTCGCTGATTCCTCACAAAGAAGCGGATCATCTGCTGCAGGAAGACCTCAGGGAGTGCATACGGGCCGTTCAGAGCCCGGAATTGGTGGCGGTAATGAGAGCGGCCGTCGGGAGGTTGAATTAATCGCAGGCGAGGATTCGTCTTGACACCCCGGGCAGGATTGAGAGGATTGACGCCGCTTGAGCTTTGGGGTGTTGGAACACAAAGGAGCAGAAACATGTGCAGAGGCGGGATCATGTCGCGCGTGCCGACCGCAGTTTATTTGGTGCTTGTGTTTGCTTCGGTCCTATTCCTTGCCGGACTTCATGCCCAGGATTCCGTCAATGGGCGCCTCTTTCAGACCGCGACCCATCGCTTCCAGGAAGTAGCTCCGGGTGTTTATTTTGCATCGGGAACGGGCAAAATCGTGACCCACAGCAACTCGCTGGTCCTCGTGACCTCGACGGACACGATCATCGTGGATTCCCATGTGACGCCTCTTGCAGCGCGTGCACTGATTGCCTCTGTCAAAGAACTGACGGACAAACCGGTCAGGTTCCTTGTTAATACTCATTACCACTTCGATCACGTGCACGGTAACGAAGGTTTCCCAGCCGGCGTAAGCATCATCGGGCACGAAGGAACCCGCCAATATCTCCTTGGTGAGCCGCTGAAAGACCCGATCTATTTGGAAGCTGTCTCCCAGATGCGAAGTAGCGTTGAAACCATCAAGGGCAGGTTGGAGAAGGAGCCGGACCCGAACGCAAAAAAGAAGTTCGAGGGGCAACTCGAGTCCGCCCAGGCATATCTCACTTCGCTGGTCGAAGCGCGGCCGGTCCCGCCTGATATCACGGTCGACAGCAGGCTCACGTTCTATCGTGATGGGCGCCCGATCGAATTGCTGTTCATGGGGCGAGGTCACACCGAATCCGACCTGCTCGTCTTTCTGCCGAAAGAGAAAGTTCTCTTTACTGGCGACTTTCTGTTGGCGAATCCCTCATACGCGGGAGATTGCTACCTCGATGAGTGGATAGAGACGCTGGAGAAGGTCAAGAAGCTGGACTTCGATCGCGTGTTGCCCGGCCACGGCGCGCCGTTTCGAGACCGGGCTTACATGGATGCTTTCCAGAAGGTATTGCAAACGTTGTGGGATCAGCTCTCCGACATGCGTAAAAAGGGCGTTCCGCCCGAGGAAGCTATCCGGAAAGTGGACTTGTCAGTGCCTCTCGCTTTCTACAATGCCGCCACGATTCCGAAGCATATGAAGGAGCTTGACCCGCGTATCGCGCGGCGGGTTTATCAGCGGCTCGCGGAGCTGGAGGCGCATCGTTAGGTTAGGCAAGTGTGCCAATTCAGACTGTCTCACCAGAGGGGTTCACCCCACCCCAGTGTGTCAGTTTTTGTGCCAGTTCCGCCTTCTAACTTGGTTGGTGTTGAGTCATTTCGCTGTAATTCCTGTAATTCTGGAACGGCAATGGACCCCGTTTAGGACGGTCGTTTCGGCTGAAACCCGCCTGGTGCAAGGGCCGGGGCTTTTGGCCCAAATAGGGTCCAAAAAGAGTTGTGTGTGTCAAGTTCAGCAATCTGCCATGGTGTCTTCAACTCAAGAATTAACCCTCGATATACTGACTTTAACTGACGGAG
>JBHGBF010000297.1:0-8444 GCA_041946865.1 Acidobacteriota bacterium
CGGTGTCGCCATGTTGCACTGCCCCTTCAGGGCAGAAAGGCTTGTTCTGCAACGGTTTCGCAGGGTAGGCGCTCAACTGCGCGCCAACCCTCGGCTGTCTGGAGTCAAGTAAATATCCCTCTTACGAAAATACGTACACATATCAGGACGGGTCACACCGCACTTCATATCCAAAACGGAGCCTCCAACGGGTTTGAATCACATCCGTCACACGGGCCGAACCTGCTTCGTGGCCTTGACTCCGGCGGCCGCGATATAATCAGGAAGATGCTTGATTTCAAGGCCTTTAATATCCTCCGTCCGGACGGGACTCTCGACAAGCTTCATCCGGAATCCTCCCTGACTCCGGAACAGCTCTTATATCTCTATCGCCTGATGCTTTTGAACCGGCGCCTGGATGAACGCATGATCATGTTGCAGCGCCAGGGCCGGATTGGATTCTATATCGGTTCCGCCGGCGAGGAAGCCGCGATCATGGGAAGCGCCTTCGCGCTCGACGAGAAGGACTGGATTGTGCCCTGTTACCGGGAGCTGGGGGCGGCGCTGATCCGCGGTTATCCTTTGTTCGAGCTGATCTGCCAGTTCTTCGGGAACTCGGAAGACATCAACAAAGGCCGCCAGATGCCCAATCATTACGGGAACCGGGCTCTCCGCTTTCTGTCCATCTCGAGCCCCGTCGGGACCCAGATTCCCCAGGCGACCGGCCTCTCCCTCGCGATCAAGATCCGGGGCGGGTCGGAAGTTGTCCTGGTTTACTTCGGAGATGGGGCGACCTCGCAGGGCGATTTCCACGTGGGGATGAACTTTGCGGGTGTCTACAATACGCCGACAATCTTCTTCTGCCGGAACAATCAGTGGGCCATTTCGACACCGGCGCGGTGTCAGACGGCAGTCGAAAGCATGGCCGTGAAGGGCCAGGCTTATGGAATCGAGGGTGTCCAGGTCGACGGCAATGACCTGTTGGCGGTGCATGCCGTCACGACCAAGGCCCTGGAGAAGGCCCGACGCGGGGAAGGACCGACTCTCATCGAAGCCGTCACTTACCGGCTGGGCGGCCATTCGACCTCGGACGATCCCAAGGCTTACCGGGATGAGAAGCTGGTCGAACAGTGGCGCCGACGTGATCCGCTGGTCCGCCTGCGCTCGTACCTGACAAGCTCCGGCCACTGGAGCGAGGCTGAAGACGCGCGCCTCGAGGAAGAAATCAAGAATGAAATCCGGGATAACCTGAAAAGGGCAGAAAGAGTCGCGCCTCCTACGGTCGATTCCCTCTTCACGGATGTCTATGACAAGCTCCCCTGGCATCTGCGCGAAGAGCAGGAGGAGCTGGAGCAGACCGACAGATTGACGGATTGACAGATTGACAGTGGGGAGCGGCGGAGCCCAGGGATCCCGGCCTGAGGGCAGGATCGAATGTGGTATCGCAACAGGCGCATGCCTGCCGCCCCAGGGTTTCGAGAGGATTCACATGCCGGTTTTGAACATCATTCAGGCAGTCAATGATGCGCTCAGGCTGGAGATGCGACGCGACGACCGGGTCGTCGTGCTGGGTGAAGACGTGGGGAAGTTCGGAGGCGTCTTCCGGGCGACCGTGGGGTTGTACGACGAATTCGGCCCCAACCGGGTATTCGACACGCCGCTCGCCGAAGCCGGAATCGTCGCCACCGCAATCGGAATGGCGCTTTACGGGCTTCGCCCGGTCCCCGAAATTCAGTTCGCCGACTTCATCTACCCCGCTTTTGACCAGATCGTGAACGAGGCCGCCAAGATGCGTTACAGATCAGGCGGCCAGTTCACCTGCCCTATCGTCATCCGGGCTCCTTTCGGCGGCGGAATCAAAGGCGGCCATTACCACTCGCAGAGCCCCGAGGCGTACTTTATCCACACCGCGGGACTGAAAGTGGTCGCCCCTTCCAATCCGTACGACGCCAAGGGCCTGTTGATCTCCGCCATCCGGGACGAAAATCCGGTGATTTTCATGGAACCGAAGCGGGTCTATCGCGCTGCCCGCAACGAAGTCCCTGAAGGCGAATATCAGATCCCGATCGGGGAAGCCAAGATCCTGAGCGAAGGGAGCGATCTCACGCTCATTACCTATGGCGCCATGGTGCACACGTCGCTGGAAGCGGTGGCCAAGCTCAAGGACGAAGACAATGTCGCTTGCGAGCTGATTGATCTGCGCACGCTGATGCCTTACGACATCGAGACGATCCTCGGATCGGTCCGCAAGACGGGCCGGGTCATGATTGTGCATGAAGCCCCGAGGACCTGTGGATTCGGCGCGGAGCTATCGGCCGCCATCACCGAGCGAGCCCTGCTTTATCTGGAAGCCCCGGTTGTGCGCGTGACGGGGTTCGACACTCCTTTCCCCTACGCTCTTGAGAACCACTACCTTCCGAGCGTGGGGCGGATCGTGTCGGCCGCGCGAAAACTACTGAACTTCTGAGGTGGGGATGCGCCTGCGACTGCCTCCCCAAAAACACGGCCACAAGGTCCGGGAGGCGCCGGAACACGCGACCCATCCTAAGCTGTCGAGATGGTGAATATGCTCTTTCAGTTCAAGCTGCCTGACATCGGCGAAGGAGTGGTGGAAGGCGAAATTGTAAAGTGGCTCGTCAACGACGGTGACAGCATCCGTGAGGACCAGCCTTTGGTCGAAGTGATGACAGACAAGGCCACGGTCGAGATACCGTCTCCAGTCGCGGGAAAAGTGGCCAGGCGTTACGGCCGGGAAGGCGGCACCATCTCGGTCGGCGCGGTGCTGGTCGAGATCGAAACCGGAAACGGCGCGCCCAGAGCACAGTCCAAGAGCGGGGAGCGCGAGATGGCGGTCCCTGTGCGTCGTGCTCCGCATGCCGTTGGCGTCCTTGCCACCCCGGCCGTGCGCCGTCTGGCCCGGGAACGCGGCGTCGATTTGAGCAAAGTCAAAGGCTCGGGCCCGGCGGGCCGAATCACCCTCGAGGATCTGAGCCAGTATCAGCCCGAGCCCGAGAAGCCGCCAGCCGCTGCCGAACCGGTTACACGAGCGGAAGTCGAGGAAACAGTGCCGTATCGCGGCCTGCGTCGGAAAATCGGCGAGCGGATGATCACGTCGAAAACGACCGCCCCGCACTACACGTATGTCGAAGAAGTCGACGTCAGCGAGTTGAGCCGGGTGCGAAACATCTACAACGAGATGAGCGGCGCCCGGCTGACTTACCTGCCCTTCATCATCAAGGCCGTAGTCGAAGGGTTGCGGAAGCACCCGCTCCTGAATTCGTCTCTCGATGAAGAGAACGGCGTCATCCGCGTCAAGCATTACTACAACATCGGCATCGCCACTGCGACCGAGGACGGCCTGATCGTCCCGGTCATCAAGGAGGCCGATCAGAAAACGGTGCTGGAGCTCGCCAAGGAGATTGCCCGGCTCTCAGAGGCGGCGAAGAACGGCAAGATCAAGGTGGAAGATCTTAAAGGCGGGACCTTCACCATTACCAGCCTCGGCTCGCTCGGTGGCCTCATGGCCACGCCTATTATCAATTACCCGGAGGTCGCGATACTGGGGTTGCATAAGATCAGCCCCAGGCCGGTGGTAAAGGACAACCAGGTGGTGGTGCGGGAGATGATGAATCTGAGCATTTCCCTGGACCATCGGGTCGTCGACGGGGCGGTGGCGGCCCAGTTTGTCGCCCACGTCAAGATGTACTTGGAAAATCCAGGCTTGCTCGCCCTGGGTTCGCTCTGACCAGCTTTTCGGCGATCAGCGGTCAGCAGTCAGCTTTCAGCTCTGCGCCATGCGTCCCCGCGTCTTAGCTGAAAGCTGAACGCTGATCGCTGGCAGCTAAGCTCTACCCCAGATCCCCAAGCTCGTACTGCAGAATGGAAAGCACCGTGATCGGGCAGGTCTCGGTCCGCAGGACGCGTTTCCCGAGTTGGACGGGGGTCACGCAGTAATCCGCAAACAACTTGCGATCCCGCTCATCCCAACCCCCTTCGGGCCCCACCACGAAATAGCAGGATCGAACGGATGTCTTCCCGCCGAGCAGGGAACGCAAGGGCGAGCCTCCTGCCTCATCCAGGACAAAGCGCAGATCGGCCGACCAATTCTGAAGAAAAGCCTCGAGAGAAACTGGAGTATGAAGCGTAGGGAGGACGTTTCGCCCGCACTGCTTGAAGGCCTCTGCGGTTATCTTCTCCCAGCGCTGCATTTTGTGCGAGAGCCCGGCCTCATCCAGCCGCACTTCGGTTCGCCAGCTGATCAAGGGAACAATCTCATCAATCCCCAGCTCTACGGCCTTCTGAATGACCCATTCGAACTTGTCTTTCTTGATCAGGCTCTGGGCGAGGCAGATCGGGACGGCCGATTCCGTCTGGCTCTCGACTTTCTCCACGATCTCTCCCTGCCATCCGCCGGATTCCCTGATCAGCTGGCATCGGAAGACGCCCCCCTTCCCGTCGTGGGCCAGGAAACAGTCTCCTGGACGCAGCCGGAGAACACGGACGAGATAACGGGACTCGTCCGCCGGCAGCAGCACTCGGTCGTCGTCAATCAGACGGGCTATAACTCGATTCACGCGCCTAGGATAACCGATCCACCGGCGTTAGTCGCAAGCAAGCCCAGCCGTTGGCTTCCCAGCGACCGACCGGCTCGAGTCCATGGGCCAGAAAGGCCTCGGCTGACAGGGCCTCTTGATCACAGGTGAAACCCGAGATGACAAGGTCGCGCCTGGCCAAAGGGCTGATCTCTCTCGCCGCCAGCTGAAAGATGCCAGGCGTGAGATTGGCAAGCACCAGGTCGAAACGGGCGCCGAGCGCCCCAGGCGTCGCGGCCGCCAGGCACACATCGTGGACTCCGTTTTGGGCCAGGTTCTCGCGGGCCATCTCGATCGCCTGCCAATCGTTGTCGATAGCAACGATTTGGGCATTCGGGTTCAATCGCCGCGCCGCCAGCGCGAGGATGCCGGACCCGGTTCCGATGTCGGCAATCGAAACAGCTTTGTCCGCCAGGTCCTCGAGCGCCAGCAGGCACAATTGTGTGGATTCGTGAGTCCCGGTGCCGAAAGCGTGCCCCGGATCGATCACCAGGTTGACCGGGTGGTCGGCCGAACCGCTTTCCCAGGAGGGATGAACGTAGAAGCTTCGGCCGACGGCGAATCCGTGGAAATTCTTCTTGTAGTTTTCCACCCAGTCGTCGGGATTGGAGACGACCCGGTGGATACCGGCGTTTGAGAAGCGCCGCGTGAGCTCCTCTTCCGAAAAAGACGAGGGAAAGAACGCCCGGACCGTTATTCCGTCGGGTCCCGGAATCTCTTCAAGACCAGTGGTGCCGAGCTCCCAAAGCAGGCTGACAAGGGAATCGAGCTCGCTGGAGCTTACTCGGATTTCAAGGCAGAGCCACGATTTGGTCAATACGGAGGGTTGTCCTTTGCTTACCCGAAGATGTCCTTTACCTTGTCGAACAGGCCGCTGGAATCCTCTTCGGCTTCCGCTTCTGATGCTTCGGCGAATTGCTGTAACAGCTCTCTCTGCTGTTTATTCAGCCGGGTTGGCGTGACAACCGTGATCGCGACCAGCTGGTCTCCCTGGCCTCTGCCGTTGAGGCTGACCACCCCCCGGCCTTTCAGGCGAAAGACAGTGCCGGTTTGAGTCCCTTCCGGAATCTTCAGTTTCTCTTTCCCCTGCAGAGTGGGGATGTTGATTTCTGCGCCCAAGGCGGCCTGTGGGAAGGTGACGGGCAGCTCGCAATAGACGTCGTTGCCCTGGCGCTTGAAGAACGGGTGCTCCTCGACTTCGATGACTACGTAAAGATCTCCCGGCGGGCCTCCGTTAATGCCGGCCTCACCTTCGCCCGCCACTCTCAGCCGCGAGCCATCATCGACTCCGGCAGGGATCTTCTTGCAGGTTATGCGCCCCTGGCCCGGCTTGGCGCCCGTGCCTCCGCAGACGCCGCACGTTTCCTGGCGCGGGATCTTGATCTTCGTCTTGACGCCGAAGGCAGCTTCCTCGAAGCTGATGCGCAGGTCATAACGGAGATCCGAGCCCCGTTGGGCCTGATTCGGGCGCCGGCGTCTGGAGCCGCCGAATACATCGCCAAAGCCGAAGAAATCGCCCAGGATATCGCTGAAATCGGCAAAGATATCCGGATCAAATCCTCCAAAGCCGCCACTGCCGACGTTCACTCCGGCATGACCGAACCGATCGTACTGTCCGCGTTTGTTCGGGTCGCTGAGAACGCTGTAAGCTTCCGCGGCTTCCTTGAAGTTCTCTTCGGCCTGCTTGTCTCCTGGGTTTTTATCGGGATGGTACTTCAGGGCCAGTTTCCGGTAGGCGCTCTTTATCTCTTGAGCATTCGCCTCGCGCGGAACACCCAAAACCTCATAATAGTCCCTTTTGGCCAAGACTAATCACCCCTCCTGCCGGCTTCTTGGAATTGCGGATTGCGGACGGCGGATTCGACTATAGCATCGTTCTCGCCGCCATCGTGGCTAATCATAAGATCGCCCTGTCGACTTTTCAACTAATCAGAATCGACGGGCGCGGGAACGGCGACCTTCACCTGGGCAGGACGTAGCAACCGGTCACTGATGGTGTAGCCCTTCCTGTACTCTTCCAGAACACGCCCCTCCTCGTGCTCATCAGTGGCCTCGGTGATGACGGCCTCGTGCACACTCGGGTCAAATTTCTCGCCCACGGCAGGCAGCTCTTTGACCCCGAATTTCCCGAGCACGGTCCGCACGTTTCTGAGCAGGAGCTCGTAACCCTGGCGGTAGCCGGCCAACTTGGAATCCGTGGGCTCCGCAGTCAGGGCGGCCAGCCCTTTCTCCGCCGCATCCAGGACAGGGAGCAGCTCCTTGGACATCTCGGCCAGGGTGGCAACTCGCGCCTCGTCTCGGTCACGAAGGGTTCTTTTCCGGTAGTTTTCAAACTCGGCCTGCTTGCGCAGCAGTAGATCATAGAATTCATCCCGCTCCTTGCGGACGCTTTCCAGGGTCCGCATCAGGAATTCCGGAGTCTGCTCCTCCGCCGCCCCATTGTCTTCAGCCGGCTTCGTCTCATTGCCGGCCGAAGGCTCTTCATTGTCTTTGATTGCGTTTTCTTCTTCCGTCTTTCGTCTTTCCTTCATTAAATACGTTCTCCCGGTTCAAAAACACGATCCACGAAGCAACACGAACGAACACGAAGAAAAGCGTCTTTCTTCGTGTTCGTTCGCTGGGTTGGTTCGTGGATCGTGTTTTTGAACCTTTGAACTTTTGAACCTTTAAACCTTGAACCTTAATTGCGGCTTAGAATCTTACCGAACAGCTTCGCTACATAGTCTACCAGACTTATGGCCTTCTCGTACTCCATGCGCGAGGGTCCAATGACGCCCAGGCTGCCTCCAATGCCGTGGCTGTAGACGTAAGGTGAGGCGATCAATGCCCAATCCTGCATTCCGGGCAGATGCTTCTCCAGGCCGATGGTGACAACCGGGCCGCTCGCATTGCTTTTGAGGCATTCGGACAGGATCTTGACCAGCCGGCCCTTTTCTTCAAAGGTGCGGAAGAGCGCAATCATGCGGTTGACGTCTGCCAGCTCCGGCTTCTTCATGATCCGCACGGTGCCTTGCAGATGCACTTCGGTCGCCTCTGCCTCGCCCTCCTTCTGCATGAGCGAGGCGGAACCAAGCACGATAACGCTTCGAAGCAGGCGATCGTAAAGCGCCTTTTCTTCCATCATGAGCTTCAGGAGCTCGTCGCGAATCTCCAGAAGCGTTTTACCCTCGAAGTCCTCGACGAGGTAGCGGCCGGCCTGTTGGAGTTCGCCCTGCTCGAAGTCTTCGTCCAACTCGATCAGCCGGTGCTGGACCAGGCCGCCGCTGGTCACGAGAATGACCAGAATGCGCCGCTCCGCGATCCGCACGAATTCGATGTGCCTCATGACCGCGAGGCTGACCGGCGGCGCCATCACGAAACCGATGTTGTCGGAAACAGCGGACAGGATCTGAGAGGCCTTGTCCATGAGCTTGTCGGGATCGGTTTCCTTCTCCAGGCTGGCGCGAATCTTGTCGACCTCCCGGTCCGTCAGTTCCTTGGTCTGGAGCAGGCTGTCGACGTAAAAGCGGTAGCCTCTTTCGGTGGGAACCCGGCCGGCAGACGTATGCGGCTGGGCAACGAAACCCATCTCTTCGAGATCCGAGACCACGTTGCGAATGGTCGCCGGGCTCAGGTTTTCGCCTGCCAGCTTGGCGAGCCGCCGGGAACCGACCGGTCGTCCTGTCCGGACGTGTTCGCGAATCAGCTCGCGCAAGACGCCCCGGCTCCGATCGCTAAGCTCAATTGCACGCTTCTGTTTGGGCATGGCCTCAATGCAGAATTGCCAATCAAGTATATAGCAGAGTTAAGATTTCGGGCAACGAAAGGCCGCCCGCCGGGTAACCGCTCAGTTTTCTGCGAGCGAAGCGGCAGGCGCTTTTGGAGTTCATCATG
>JBHGBF010000298.1:0-5848 GCA_041946865.1 Acidobacteriota bacterium
AAGCACCGGCCTCTCTCCTCGTTGCTGCCACACTCCGAACAAAAAACTGAGGGGTTGCCTCCTGCAAGAGTTCCGGCTTGACATCCGCTGCCTTCAGCGTCTCCTGAACCCAGGAGCGGTCTCGGGGCTGTGCGGCAATGTCCAGGAGCACCCGCTGCACCTCCAGGTGCGCCATTGCGGCCATGAACTCGCGACCAGAGGCGCCGGGCTTCCCGCTGCCGCTGTAACTGTAGTCGAGCAGTGGACCCGGTTTGGATTGAGCACTCGCCAGGGCACGAACGGCGACAAGATTGAGAAGAACGGCAATGCCGATTCGAGCTAACCGGCGCTTCACGCTCACCTCCCTGTGGAAGCGACGATACAACCGGCTGTTGCCTGGGTCAAAAGGAAAAGTCGGGGCGGGCGCGCGTTCGAATGCGGAGGGGAACTATGCGTTCCCTGGCTTTCGTATACGCTGGAACAGGCAAGAGTGATTGAGCCGCAGAATGAAGAGGCCGCGGCCCTCGCTCTGGGGGTCCCGGAACTAAGACCAGAGCCTTACTTCGAGACTGAATCTGCGTTTTAACCAGGCGGCCGTCGCCTGAAAAACGGGGCGATGAATCGACGAACTCGCCTGCTCCGCCACCCCGACCCAACCTCCAAGCGGCAGCAGGCCGCCCTCAACTCGGACACTGGTCGCTAAAGCTGGACGCTGAGTCGCGGATCGACGCGGATGGCCGCGGATCAACGCGGATGCGCCGAGTGCTGAACGCTGACAGCTTGGGCTCTAGCGACGCCAACTCTGAGCGGCTAAAATCTGAGAGACAAATTCTCAGAGTGGCGGCGCTAGCCCTAAAGTAGAGCGGGAACCCACGTATTAAAAAACCTCTTTACCTCATCCCAGGAAAATCTGAATCAACATATCCGGCATCGGATCTCTTTCGGCCTCGTCAAAATAAGTCAAAGATTTCAGGATGTGAACGCCGCTGTAGTTTGCCCGCAAGTACTTCGTCTTGAAGAGGTCGATGAGATTTGTCAGCCCAAGTTCCCTTGCCGGAAAGTACAGGTCGATAAAGCCTCTACGTGTGCCTCGACTGGCGATCACGCTGATCTTCATGCAACCGATATCCCGGGGATCAGCGACACGAACGCCCAGGAAGAATCGAAAAGCGAAAAGGACGGGATAGGGATAGCCCAGGAAACTGACCTTCACGCCCCCAATCCCGGTATGCAGAGTTGATTCGGCCGCGGACCGACAACCCTGTGTGTCTTCTTTGCTGACGACCGAGAAACCCGGGGCGCTGGTGAGCCTCTGGATCAGCGCCTCTTCGTCGAACGTCGTCTCAGAGAAGAAGTCGAGGTCGACGGACCGCCGGTGCCCGAACTGCAGGGCAAGGCCCGTACCCCCAGCCAAGTAGAAGTGTTCGAGCCAGGATCGGGAGTGGAGACCCCGGAGGGTTAGCTCCACCTCCTGCTTGATCACTTCCGGGCGCCAAGCCTGCTCGTGCTGGTTATCGGTCACGAGGCGGTCCTCCGGTACTTCAGCCTGTCTTGATCACTGTCTCAAAGCGGCTACCTGTTCGGTCGGCACGCCTTAAACCAGGGCCCAAAAATTCGCGGAACGGCGAGACAGTCTTCGTTCCGTGCGTACGACCTCTTCGATCTGGTCCGATGGAAACTCGGCTCTGAGCCACGCTATGGCTTTTTCGTCCCCGAACTCCAAGAGTCGGAAGATCGTGAACTCAGGGTAACTGCGAGGCTCGAATGTTTCGAGGTCAACATCCCAGGAATCGAGCAGGACGCGGCTGTGCTTGGGCTTCTCCTTCCGGCCATAGTTAACAGCGAAACGCGTGAATCAGCTCCCTCTCCTCGACTCGCCCTGATTCGGGCCCTCGCCGAGATCGCATAGCCGGTCGGCCTCGGCTTCGGCAAATCGACGCGAGTGCATCAGCATCATCCGCCTGTAAGCCGTTTGGTCGTCGGTTCGATTCTCCTGCCACTGATGAACAGTTTCGGTCACCTCGCTCAACAGCTGCTCCACGCGTGGATCGTTCAGTACCGCTCTGAAAAAGTCTTTCGCACCTCTTGGCGGCTTCCTGAGGTAAGCGTGCAGGTTCCACTGAAGGGACACACCGGAGTTGTGATCGCCGATCTCATGGTAGCCCGACGGCCCCTTCTGAACGCGGATCCCGAGGAGCATCTTCGCGGCTCGCGGGTGGTTTAGCGCACCGTGCAGGAAGGCCGGCAACGCATGCTGGCGTTGCCCGAGTGCCTCGAGCGCGAAGGCTTCGATGAACGAGGCGTCAGGCTGAATCTGCGCGATTCTCGTGGCGTTCCCGGCCGCACCCGGCCAGACACGCAGGTTCAGGCTGATCGCCGCCCGATGCCAGCAGGCGGTGATGTCATCCGCCGCACTCCCTCTCAAGCCGATCGCAGAGTTCAAGGGCCTCCTGAAAGCGGCCGACCCGATTCAGTGTGAGTGTCAGGTTGCGCAGCCCCCTGATGTAGGGGCGCGTGGCGAGGTCGGACCAGTAACGCTTCTTGCTGATTCGCTTGGGGAACAGTCTGCGACCGCCTTCAACCGTCTGCTGGAAGAGTCGCACCGCATCGTCAAGGCGGCCCTCGTCAAGGGCAATGAGGCCAAGGTAGTTGTATCCCTCCGCATACCGGTCGAAGCACTCCGTAAGAAGCCGAAACCCAGCTTCGGCCTTGCGATAATTGCGCTTCTCGTAGTAAGACTCCAGGAACTCCTCGGCATCTGGAGGGACGTCGGACCCCCGCAGGGAAAAGCGCCAACAGAACTGATTGTCGCGATTCCACTCGCTCTCCTCCTGATCGCACGTCCTGATCCGCTATTCAATCAGCTCTCGAATCACTTCCAGTTCGTGACGTTGAGTCTTGATCAGGTCCGCCGCTGACAAGAGGGATTGTGGGTCCGCCAGGAAGAGTTGCCGGGCAAAAGACACGAGGCTGTGCCGAAATCGTTTCTCTACCCGTTCGTGTCGGTACTCGTGGCCCTCAGGCAGCACGTCGAGATCGCGAGCGACCGCCGCGCGGATAGCCTTCCAGTCAAACCGAAGGTCCGGATACTGCGCCGAAAGGAGGGCCTCGAATAGACCCGCGCTGCGCGCGTCGCTCTTTCCGGCGATAGCCAGTGCTTCCGGCTTCGAGTAAATCGTAAACAGCACGCGCTGCTGAACTTGCCCGCTTTCCGGCTCACGTTCTCCGTGGACGAGCAGCAACTGTTTTCCTTTCTTGCGGACGTAAGGCATGAAACCTCCTGGTTATGCCGTAGATTTGTATCATGACAACTATGTTGTGCTAACACAATTCTTCGAGCACAACGGAGGAGCCCCCCGGACGATTTTGGTTGTTCTTCACCTCTGAGGCCGTGCTGGCTATCGAGATGCTGGCCTCGCCCCAGAAAAGACCCTCGGACAATCGTAAGGGAAAGAGGTGTCCCAACTGCCCAGGTGTCAAAGGCCGGCTTCCAGGAGTCGCGCCAGCAAGGCGGGCTTGTTGCTGTGGGTCGTGCGAAATGCGGTCAGGCGTATTGAGAAGTCGGACGAGGAGGCGCGTTTGGCCAGGTCCCGCAAGTCGACCAGGAGATTGACCGCTTCCGCATACGGCTTCGCCTGCCTGATCGCGACCAGCTCGTGAACCCTAGCGCAAAGCTCTTCTTCGCGGCCGGTCAGCGCATCCAGATGTTGCTTCCGCTTCCTTGCCTCCTCCTGTTGTTCGAGTGCTCTTGCCTGGGCAGCCTTTCGCGCCTGTTCTCTGCGGCGCTCTTCAGTGAGGCGGTCGGCCGCCTGGAGCAGTTCCCCCACCATCCGTGCAGATTGACCCGCTATCTGACCGGGTCTGTCAGTTGTTTCGCGCCTCATCCGCCCCCACAACTCGTTGCCAACATGCGCGTCGAGGCCCTCCATGACGCGGAGCAAAAAGTCGTCCTTGGTTTTGGAGGGTAGAGTAGCAATCCACGACCGCGCCCTGTCCAGATCCGCCTGTCGACCCTCCACGTTCGGGCTCGCCTGCGCCGCGGCTGCAAGAAGGTCGCGGTCCAAGCACAAAAAGTCGGCGAGGGTGTCCAGCGCGGGCGAAAGCCGTTGGAGGTTGGCGGGGACGGTCGGCTCGACGTCGTCTTCGTCCAGCATTTCGAGTTGCGCGCCGAGCAACCAGCCAATGTACAAGGCGCGGAAGTCGCCACGGCAAAGCTCGTTCCGGACCGGGAGAATGCAGGCGAGCGACCATCCCCCTTCGAAGTAGTCGTTTTCGCCCTCGCCGTCCAGCTCAAAGTTAACTATCAAGTCGCGGCCGTGTTCCTCGATCGAAAGGATGTCTCCGCTGCAATATTCCCGGGCAGTTTCCAGAGAGAGGAGGGAGGCCGGGATTTTGAAACTCAAATGGCGAGTTCCCCAGTTCGCGAAATAGAGGAAGGCGTCGAAATACTTCCTTACCCACTCCTTCGGATTCCCCTTGAAGTCGCCCCAGTTGTATTCGTTCTTAAAGCTGGCAGACGTGATGGTTGCGCGCGTCGAGTAACGCCGCAGTTCTTCCATTTGGTCTTGAGTCAAGGGCGATCGACGGTTTGGAATTCGTAGTATTGATATTCGCTCATAGGTTTCAGGCAAAGGGTATCAGAGATCGGTGAAAGAAACGCTCCGCAGAGGAGGAGTCGGGTGGCACGCTTTCGGATTCTCGGACGTCGTGATTTCCTGCGTTTTCATCTCCGAAGAGCGCTTCGAGACCAACAAAGCCCGCTGCTCATCAACGTCGGCCGTGAAACGCTCGAGCTGAAAAATCTACGAAGGAAAGTTGCGGCTGAGCACTCATAATCCGGTCAATCCTGTTAATCCTGTCGGACAGTGCATCTGTACAGATTCGGGAGCGGGACGTCAGGCACCTTTCCTGCTGACTGCTTCGGCAATTCCTTCTGCAAAGCGGGCGAAATGCTTCAGGGAATCCGTAAGATACTCGAACCTTCGCATAGCTTTGCAGACCGGCTAACATTTGATCAATCTTGGGCTTATCGACCATCGTGATCCACTTATAGTCGTGATAACGCCCCAGGGTATCCCGCTCAAGCGCAACCCGCTGAATATCGTTTCCCGAATAGATTCGCACGCCCTCCTCCAGGACGCGCCCGCGCATCTCGATCGTCGCGCTGGCGAGGTCGCGAAAGTCGACCTGAAGACCGAGGGCTTCCGAGAGGCGTTCCTGGATGTCCAACTCCTTCTTAAGCAGGAGCTTTGCACCGCTCAGATACCCATCGAGGTAGTAGCCGACATCAAGATCGCTAAAAGGTAGAGGATTGCCCCACACCCGACTCCCGTACGCGTATGCGACAAGAATGCCTTTGCCTCCAAGAATCGTCCGCGCCGCAACTCGTAACTGGTCAATCAATTCGCCACGACTGGAGATGACCCTTTCCCTCCGCAACACTTCACGACTGCCGTTATCGGAATCAATGTGCTGCCACAAACGAACGGCGTTCCTTGATTCGGCTTTGGATCAGCTTCCTGATATCCGGTGCTGCCCCGTTCTGGTCTCTTCGGCGGGTGCTGTCGAGCACGGAGCCGTAGCGACGGTCGTAGTTCGAAACCGTGCTTTCGACCAAGGCCGTAAGGTCGGAAGCCGAGGATACAGGGGCATCCGGGAAACGAGCGAGGGTTTGCTCTACGATCTGTTGTATCACCTCGGCGCCAACCGGCTCTCGGTCGCCCCACACTTCGCGCAAGAAACTCTCGGGTCGGCTTTGGTGAGCGCCTCTTCCAAGACAGCTACCTCTCTCGACGCAACGAGACGATTGGCCTCCGATTCTGCAGCGATCTGTGCGCAGACTCCGGGCTCGCCTTCACAACTGCCGTCC
>JBHGBF010000299.1:0-5792 GCA_041946865.1 Acidobacteriota bacterium
AAACACTCCGGGTTGCTGAGTGTTCCGGCCCGGTCTGGTCCCGTCAAGGAATATCGCGCAGGCGTGCAACTGGCGGCTTTCGACGTTTACAGCCGGTCAAAATTACTCGCTGGCTGCCCGGGGCTCGGCTGTTTCCGCTTGGTGGTCCTTCAAAAAGACCATCCGGCCTGCGACTCCGCCGAGACGAAGCTCACACCTGTTCCGATTGCACAGACACGAAGATCCGGCCTGTCCGAAGTGGGCAAGACTGTGACTGAGGAGGCTGAGCCGCTACTCAAGCCACTCCCGCACTGCTGGTCGGGATGAAGTGGCGGCGCGGACCGCACAGCAACGCCAGCGAGCCGACCGGGGCGCGGACCGGCTTGCGTGCTTGCCGGTAGACTTTGCGGGCGACCAGTCCCTCCCGCAGGGCTCGAATCTGCTCCTCATCCCCCATCGCCCGGGCGTCGTTCATGTAGCGATGATTCTCCAGATAGACCCCGGGCCTGTATCCCTCGGCCTCATCCTGGCGAATGATCGCCCGCAAAATTTCATCCTCGTTTTCGATCTCCAGCCCACCCCGGTGTTGCAGGCAAGCGAAGTGCAGCCGCAGGGCCCGGGCCGCCTCCACGTCTCCCCACAGCTCGGTCAGCGGCAGCAGCCAGTCAGGCCGTTTCACCCCGGCCAGTCGCAGCCGGGCCGAGCTGAAACGGTACTGCTCCGGGCGGCGGACCAGCCGGGCCCGCAGCGGGTTGAGCTCGATATAAAGCGCTACCGCCTGCACCGCCCGGGCGCTGGTCAGCAGGTTCGACTTGAAGCGGTCGGCCCACAGTTGCCCTTTGCGGCCGAAGCGAGCGTTGTGCCACCGGGCATAATCGGACTCCAGGTTGCGCATGAACTCGGAGACGTCAAACAAGCGGCGGTTGAAGCGGCGCCACTCGCTGGCGCCCCAGAACAGATAGGGTTTGAACCAGCGGTCGCGGTACAGCTGCTCGGCGATGCGGCGCAGTTCCACCCTCGTCAGGATACGAAAAGCCAGAAACTGAGCCAGCAGGTGGTAGTGGTTGCCCATGAGGGCGAAAGCTGCCAGGCGGCAAAAGTAAATACCGGCATAAAAGATGAGAAGCTCGAGGAACTTCTCGCGGGCGCCAGGCTGCTGCAGGGGATAAGAGTCGGGTTCGCCCGCCAGACGGTTGTAAAGATGATAGCTTTGGTCCCGGTCACGGGGCTTCAGACGAGGTAAACGGGGCATGGGCGCTTCTCCTTCCGAGGGTTGTTCACAAGATCCCTCGTTAGCTATAACGCCCGAGTTGGAAAATCTACGAAACTAAAAATCGCGGCGTCTTAACCCTCCCGCCACAACTACTTATCGCAGACTATCTTAGCGGCCTTCCAAAATACCAGCGTCCCTTCAAAAACCCCCCAGCGTCCCTTCAAAAACCCCTTCAAAAACCCCTTCAAAAACCACCTTCAAAAAAAACCCCTCGCAGACTATCTTAGCGGCCTTCCAAAATACCAGCGTCCCTTCAAAAACCCCTTCAAAAACCTTGCGTCCCTTCAAAACCTTCCCTTCAAAACCTTCAAATACCAGCGTCCCTTCAAAACCTCCCTTCAAAACCTCCTTCAAAACCTTACAAAGCTTCAAAACCCCCTTCAAAACCCCCAAAATACCAGCGACCCTTCAAAAAAACCCAACCACTTCAAAGCACCTTCAAAAAAACCTTTCAGCAAGGTTAAAACGCGACACCTGGTCCTGGAGGCCGGCGACAGCGGCGCCAAGATCCCGAGTGGCCTGGTTGAATTCACTCACAGAAACGGCTGTCTGGCCTGCGGCTTCATTCAAGTGGGCCGTCGCCTCGCTGATCTGAGCCGCGCCTTGGGATTGGGCCCGCATACCCGCGTTGACCTCTTCAAACCGAGCGGTTAACTCTTTGACCTGCTGGATGATCTGGTCCAGCTGGGAAGTCAGTTGCCCCATCTCTTCGACGTCACGGCTGACAACTCGACTAAATTTATCCATCTCCATGACCCCGCTCGACACCGATGACTGCATGGCCTTAACCATCTGCTCGATGTTTACGGTAGCAGCCGCCGCCTGGTCAGCCAGGCGGCGGACCTCCCGCGCAACGACGCTGAAACCGCGGCCGACTTCTCCCGCCTTTTCGGCCTCGATCGTGGCGTTGAGGGAGAGAACGTTCGTCAAGTCGGCCACGCTGGTAATCGTGGCGATTACTTTATTGATTTCACCCGCCCGTTCCCTGATGATTGACAGCTTCGCAGAAATGGCCGCAGTGCCGGCCAGCAGCTGGTCCATGGCCTTGTGCCGAGTGCGCAGCAGTACCCGTCCGGACTCGGCCACGCAAGCTGTCTGGGCAGCTACTTCGCTGACGGAACCCATGGTGTTCATGAGATCCTGGCTGGTGGCGGAGATTTCTCGGGCACTGGCGCTCACCTCAGTGGTTGCGCCGCCGAAGGTGTGAACCATGGTCTCCTGCTGCTTAGCTGTGGCCGCGATCTGGTTAGCGGTCGACATGATCCGGGCACCGGAGTGCTGAACGTGTCCGATCAGGTTGCTGAGATTCTCCGTCATGGTAGAGATGGCGGAGTGCAGCCGGGCAGTTTCGTCGGCCTCTCGGGGGGCCACAGAACCCAGCCTGCTGTCATTGGCAGGCGCAAAGTGGTCGAGCTCGATCTTGGCGCCGCGGAGGTTGCCTTCGGCCACACGTTGGGCAATGGCGGTCAGGCGGATGATAGGCCGGCTTATACCGCGGGATATAGCGATCAGCATCAGGCTGCTCAACACGACTCCTGCAAGACCCAGAAGGCCGGCTCGTATCGCCAGGTCACGAACCGGTTCTGAGACGACCGCGTTGCTCACGTTCAAAACGATTTTCCAGTTGGCTGAGGGGGCGGTAGCCCAGTAAAGCCGGCGGTCCGCACCGGCCAGCCGCACGGCGGCGGCCCCAGTGGCCCGGTCTGCGACGGTACGACCTTCCATCAGGTCGCTGATCTTGGGGCCGGGATTGTTCTTGCCCAACATGAGGTTTTTGTCGGGGTGAGTGATGATCCGGCCTGACCCGGAGACCAGGAAGGCGTATCCTCCATCCTTGCCGCGGGTGCTGTCAGTCTGAATTTCCGAAACCAAGCGAAAGATGTGGGCCAAATCCACATCGACTCCCGCCACGCCTAAACACTGTCCCTGTTCGTCGAAGCACGAGCGGCTGAGACTGACCATGCTTGTTTCGCCGCCGCCTTCGTCGTAGTACGGTTCGCTAATGTAAGGCCTGCCGCTCTGGCGCGCCTCGCTGTACCACTCCTGATTCGGGATGTCAGCCACGTATTCAGCCGAGAAGACCGTCCGGTTGGGGTAGGTGTGACGATGTGTGGCGAAGACCAGATCTTTGCTCGACAGGGTGTGATTCTTCGCTATGTCACGGCAGAACCACAAACCGTACGCCTCATCGGCCGGCGCATCCTTGAGCATTCTCAGGAGCAGCAGCATGAGGTCCGGACCGAACCGGTCGCCTGAGGATGGGACAGAGAGCTGGCGGGACGCGATCATTTCGGCTCGGGTCGCTGCCTTGGCAAGGAAGTCATCCAGTCGGATGGCCGCAGTGCGAACCTCTTTAAGAGCTGCCGAATCAATCTGTTCGACCAACATCTGTCGCGCCCTCACGTAGCTGGACCAGACGGTGGCCGCCACGACCAGGCAGTTGGTCAGACCGAGATAGAACACCAATTTGCCGGCAATTGTGCGCGGGAGGATGTTCATTTCAGGGCTAAGCGTAATGTCGCCGAGAGAGGCGGTCAAGGGGGCGAGTTCTTGAAAGCAGTCGGCTCGGGCGGTAGCATGGAGGAAGCTTCTCGCTTCACCTAACCTTCCGCGAAGATGCTGGGGCATTTCCAAGGGCAGGATTGCTCATGTCCCATCGGTTTTACAGACAAGGAGGTGCTATGCAGCAACTGGAATTAGCAGGCAGGTCCGGCAATCGTGTGGCTCTCACCCCGGCGCAGATCGGCGACCTCGCCAACAGTCTGCAGGGACAACTGCTTCGTGATGGCGATCCGGGCTACAACGAAGCCCGCACCATCTGGAATGCGATGATCGACAAGCGGCCTGCGCTGATTGCCCGCTGTTCGGAGCCGGGCGATGTGACGCGTGCGGTCGATTTTGCCAGAGAGAATCAGATAGTTGTCTCCGTGCGAGGAGGAGGCCACAACATCGCCGGTAACGCGGTTTGTGACCGGGGACTGACGATTGATCTTTCTCCCATGAAATCCGTGACCGTTGACCCGCAAAAACGAACCGCTCAGGTCGAGCCAGGTGTTACTCTCGGAGAATTCGACGAAAAGGGACAGTCTTTTGGGCTGGCGACTCCTCTCGGCATCAACTCCACCACGGGCGTTGCAGGACTGACGCTCGGCGGTGGTTTCGGCTGGTTGACTCGAAGGTACGGTCTGACGATCGACAATCTTCTGTCGGCCGATGTCATTACCGCGGACGGGCAGTTGCGTCACGCAAGTGCTGCCGAGAACTCCGATCTTTTCTGGGGAATCAGAGGCGGGGGCGGGAACTTTGGAATCGTGACGCGCTTCGAGTATCAGCTCCATCCGGTCGGACCGGAAGTCTTCTCGGGACTTCTGGTTTACGCACACGAGCACGCCGAAACGGTCCTTTCGGGCTATCGTGAGCTGAGCAGGCGGGCGCCGCTTGATCTGACTGTCTGGGTCGTGCTCCGCAAAGCGCCACCGTTGCCGTTCCTGCCGGAAAGCATTCACGGGAAAGAGGTGGTCGTGCTCCCGGTTTTCTTTCTCGGAGATGCCGATGCCGGGCCCAAGGCCATCCGGCCACTGGAGGATCTCGCCCCGCTCGCCGGCAAGCACGTCGGGCCGACGCCTTATACGGCCTTTCAGAAAGCGTTCGATCCGCTCCTCACCCCCGGTGCTCGAAACTATTGGAAGTCGCACGATTTCAAGGAATTGAGCGACGAGATGATCCGGAAGACTATTGACTACTCACTGACATTCCCGACGCCACACACTGAGATCTTCATCGGCCATCTCGGCGGAAAAATGAACAGTGTCCCTATGGACGCAACCGCCTATGCTCACAGGAATGTGAATTACGTGATGAACGTTCACGGGCGCTGGGAGGAGCGGGCGGACGATGAACGCTGCATTCAGTGGGCTCGCGAGTTCTTTCAGGCTGTCGCCCCGTACTCTCTCGGGAGCGTGTACGTCAATTTCATGACGGCCGACGAGCAAGACCGTATCGAGGCGGCTTACGGCGGAAACTACGAGCGGCTTGTAGAACTGAAGAGCAAGTACGACCCAAACAACTTGTTCTGTGTCAATCAGAACATCAAGCCGGGCATCCTGGAGGGCCGATGATCGCTCAAAAAGGAGGTAACAGGCTCGCAACCGCGTTGCAGGTCCTTGAAAAACCGGACCGCGAGGATATGATGTGAGCATCGGGTAAGGAGCAAAACGTTGGCCGAGAGACAATTTCCGGAATTTCACCACTGGACGGGAAGACGCGCGAGCTGGTGAAGCTGGCCACCGCGGTGGGAGCGGGTCGCGAAGGCGCCGTCCACTCGCACACGCGGCGCTGTAAGGAAACTGGCTGCAGCTCCGACGAAATCTATCAGGTGGCCCTTCTTTCGGTCACGACTGTCGGGTGGTCGGGAGCGGTCAGAGCGCTATTCTGGATCGACGACGAGCTGAAGGAGCCCTAGCGGTACTTTCCTAGTTATTACGGGCATCGGAAGGCAAGTCATTGCAGGACAATAACTTGCTGTATCCATGTCCTATGC